>SKNG01000307.1 GCA_007120685.1 Paracoccaceae bacterium
TCCGGGCGCCGCAACAGGAGCCCCGCATGGCCGATCCCGCCCCCGCCTATACCCGCGTGATGCTGAAGATATCCGGGGAGGCGCTGATGGGCGACCAGGGCTACGGCCTGCACCCCCCCACCGTGCGCCGCGTCGCCGAAGAGGTGAAATCGGTGCACGAACTGGGCGTCGAGATCTGCATGGTCATCGGCGGCGGCAACATCTTTCGCGGCCTGCAGGGCTCGGCCGAGGGGATGGAGCGCACCACCGCCGATTACATGGGCATGCTGGCCACGGTCATGAACGCGCTGGCCATGCAGTCGATGCTGGAATCGATGGGCGTCTATACCCGCGTGATCAGCGCCATCCCGATGGATCAGGTCTGCGAGCCCTATATCCGCCGCCGCGCCGTGCGGCATCTGGAAAAGGGCCGGGTCTGCATCTTCGCCGCCGGCACCGGCAACCCCTATTTCACCACCGACACCGCCGCCACGCTACGCGCGTCAGAGATGGCCTGTCAGGCGATCTTCAAGGGCACCAAGGTGGATGGGGTCTATGACAAGGACCCGAAGAAACACGCCGATGCAAGGCGCTTCGACCGGGTCAGCTATGACGAGGTCCTGGCCCAGCATCTGAATGTGATGGATGCCTCTGCCATCGCGCTGGCGCGGGACAACCATTTGCCGATCATCGTCTTTTCTCTGGACGAGCCCGGCGGATTTCGCGGCATCCTGCGCGGCGAGGGCACCTATACGCGCGTGCAGGACTAAGCAACGCGGATCCGCCCATGCCCGCGCTTGGGTGTGGCAATCTGCCCCGGCGCGGTATAGACGAAACGGAACGCCCCGGTGCCGGGGTGGCGACGACAAGCGAAGAGCACCACCATGTCCGACGAGACCGAGATCGACATCGACGATTTGAAGCGCCGCATGGAGGGCGCATTGGCCGCGCTGCGCACCGAATTCGGCTCGCTGCGCACCGGCCGGGCCTCGGCCTCGATGCTGGAACCCATTCAGGCCGAAGCCTATGGCCAGATGACCCCGATCAACCAGCTTGGCACCGTCAATGTGCCAGAGCCGCGCATGGTCACCATCAATGTCTGGGACAAGTCGATGGTCGGCAAGGTGGAAAAGGCGATCCGTGAAAGCGGGCTGGGGATCAACCCGCAGCTCAACGGCACCATCATCATGCTGCCGATCCCGGAGCTGAACGAGGAGCGCCGGCGCGAGCTGACCCGCGTGGCCGCGCAATACGCCGAAAGCGCCCGCGTCGCCGTCCGCAATGTCCGGCGCGACGGCATGGACCAATTGAAAAAGGCCAAGGCCGCCGGCATGAGCGAGGACGAACACAAGCTCTGGTCGGAAGAGGTGCAGGAGTTGACCGACGCCTTCATCGGCCGCGTCGACAAGGCGCTGGAGACCAAGCAAGAAGAGATCATGCAGGTCTAGGCCTGACCACCCCGCCCTGCGGGGCTTTTCAACCAGACGGGTAAGCGTATGGCCGGTGGCCCTGAACATGTCGCGATCATCATGGATGGCAATGGCCGCTGGGCCACGGCAAAGGGCTGGCCGCGGCTGGTCGGCCATCGCAAGGGCGCCGAACGGGTAAAGGAGATCGTGCGCTGCGCGCCTGATCTGGGCATCCGCTGGCTGACCGTCTACGCCTTTTCCACCGAGAACTGGAAGCGCTCCACGCGCGAGGTGCTGGGGCTGATGAGCCTCTTCGCCCGCTACATCCAGCGCGAGGCCGAGGAGATGTCGCGCGAGGGCGTGCGCATGCGCTTCATCGGCGAGCGCAAGCGGCTGGACCCGAAGCTGCAGGATCTGATGGCCTGGATCGAGGAGCGCACGCGCAACAACACGCGGCTTAACCTGACCGTCGCCATCAACTACGGCGGTCGCGACGAGATAACACGCGCCATCCGTGCCATTGCCCGGCGGGTCGAGGCCGGCAGCCTGCCGCCGGAATGTATCGACGAGACCGTGCTGACGGACGCGCTTGACACCATCGACCTGCCGGACCCCGATCTCGTGATCCGCACCTCGGGCGAAACCCGGGTCTCGAACTTCCTGCTCTGGCAGGCCGCCTATTCGGAATACGAATTCACCCCCGTGCTGTGGCCCGATTTCACGCCCGAGGTGCTGGCCGATATCGTCGGCCGCTACGGCCATCGCGAGCGGCGTTATGGTGGGGTTCTGGGATGAGCGACGCCCGCTTCGGCGATCTGGGCGCGCGGCTGGCATCGGCTGCTGTGATGATCGTCGTCGGGATCGGCGCGCTGTGGGCGGGCGGCTATGTCTTCGCCGCGCTGGCTATCGTGCTGGCCGGCCTGATGGGCTGGGAACTGTTTCGCATGATGCAGCCCGATACGCCGGTCAACCTGGCCGTGGCGCATGGCGTGGCGGCGGCGGCGCTGGTGGCGATCTTCAGCCTTTGGGCGAGTGGAGTTGTTGCGTTGGCCGGACTGCTGGCCGGCGCCGTGGTTCTGGCCTGGCGCCTGCCTCGGGACCGGGCACTGTTCGGCGCCTATCTGGCGCTGGTTCTGCTTGCCGCGCATGGGCTGATCGTGCTGCGCGGGGATTTCGGGCTGGTCTGGGTGCTGTGGCTGATCCTGATTGTCATCGGCTCGGATGTGGCGGGCTATTTCGCCGGGCGGATGCTCGGCGGGCCGAAGTTCTGGCCGCGCGTCAGCCCGAAGAAGACATGGTCCGGCACCCTGGCGGGGTGGGTGGTGGCGGCGCTGATCGGCGCGGGCTTTGCCCAGGCCACCGGCGCCGGGGCGGGGCTGGTGCTGCTGTCGGTGCTGCTGGCGCTGGCCGGGCAGATGGGCGATATCGCCGAAAGCGCCATCAAGCGGCGCATGGGGGTCAAGGACAGCTCCCAGCTGATACCCGGGCACGGCGGCGTGCTGGACCGGTTCGATGCCCTGATCGCGGTGGCCGCGCTGGCCTGGCTGGCGGCGCTGATCGGCGTGATGGGCATGCTGATCGGGCCGGCATGAGGGGGGCGGCTTGATGCGGCGGGTCTCGGTCTTCGGGGCAACGGGCTCGGTGGGTGAAAGCACGCTGGACCTGATCGCCCGGCGCGACGACTGCCGCGTGGTGGCGCTGACCGGCGGGCGCAACGTGGCCCGCCTGGCCGACCTGGCCCGCGCGCATCGGGCCGAACTGGCGGTCACCGCGCATGACGATTGCCTGGACGACCTGCGCGCCGCACTGGCTGGCAGCGGGATCCAGGCGGCTGCAGGCGCGCAGGCGCTGGTCGAGGCCGCCGCGCGCCCCGCAGACTGGGTGATGTCGGCCATCGTTGGTGCGGCGGGGCTGGCGCCGGGTTTCGCTGCGCTGGCGCAGGGCGGCGTGCTGGCGCTGGCCAACAAGGAATCGCTGGTCTGCGCCGGGCCGCTGCTGAGGGCCCAGGCCGCGCGCCACGGCGCCACCATCCTGCCCGTGGACAGCGAACACTCGGCTGTGTTTCAGGCGCTGGTAGGCGAGGATATCGCGGCGGTTGAAAAGGTCACGCTGACGGCATCCGGCGGCGGCCTGCGCGATTGGCCGCTGGACCGGCTGGCGCAGGCCACACCGGCGGATGCTGGCCAGCACCCCAACTGGGCGATGGGCCAGCGCATCACCATCGACTCCGCCAGCATGTTCAACAAGGCGATGGAGGTGATCGAGGCGCATGAATTCTTCGGCATCGCACCGGAACAGGTCGACGTGCTGATCCACCCGCAATCACTGGTCCATGCGCTGGTAAGCTTCAGCGATGGCGCGGTGATGGCGCATCTGGGCGCGCCGGACATGCGCCATGCCATCGGCTACGCGCTGAACTGGCCCACCCGTGCCCCTTTGCCCGTGGCGCGGCTGGATCTGGCGCAGGCCGGGCGGCTGGATTTCCGTCTGCCGGACCCCGCCCGTTATCCGGCCCTGGGCCTGGCCTGGGACGTCATGCGGACCGGCGGTCGCGCCGGCGCGGTGTTCAACGCGGCCAAGGAAGCCGCGCTCGATGCCTTCATCGCCAGACGCATCGGTTTTCTGGACATGGCGCGGCTGGTGGCGGAAACGCTTGAAACCTTGGCCCGAGAGACCGATATGACCCGCGAACCTGCCTCGCTGGCCGAGGTGCTGGAAACCGACCTGGAAGCCCGCCGCCGCGCCGCCGCGCTGGCCGGCAGGCTGCCGCGCAACGGCGCGGCCTGAAGGAGCAAGGCATGGATTTCTTCGGCATGTTGCCCGGCTTCGGGAACATCTTCTTCACCCTCGGCGCCTTCGTGGTGGCGCTTTCGGTGATCGTGGCGGTGCATGAATACGGCCATTACATCGTCGGCCGCTGGTCCGGCATCCATGCCGAGGTCTTCTCCATCGGCTTCGGGCCGGTGCTGTTCTCGCGCATCGACAAACGCGGCACCCGATGGCAATTCGCCGCGCTGCCCTTCGGCGGCTATGTGAAATTCCTGGGCGATGCCGATGCGGCTTCTTCCGGCGCCGATGGCGCGGCGGTGTCGAAGATGGACGACGCCGCACGCCGGCGCACCATGCATGGCGCGCCGCTCTGGGCGCGTTCCGCCACGGTGGCGGCCGGGCCGCTGTTCAACTTCATTTTCTCCATTCTCGTCTTTGCCGTCTACATCGGCGTGCAGGGCCTGCCCGCCGACCAGCCCCGGCTGGGGCCCGTCCATCCGCTGCCCGTACCGGTGCAGGAGTTGCGCGAGGGCGACCTGATCACCGCCGTCGACGGCAGGCCGATTACCACGCTGCCCGAATTCTTCCGGATCGCAGACGACCTGTCCGGCGCCGCCACGGTGGATTACACCGTCGAACGCGACGGGCGGGCGATGGATCTGCGCGGCCCGCATCCGGTGCCCGCGCGGGCCGACGGCATCACCCTGCAATCGGCCGCGCGCGAGGCCGGCATGCGGCCCGGCGATGTGATTCTTTCCGTCAACGGGCAGCCGATCTGGGCCTTCGCCGACCTGCCGCCAATCGTCAACGCCGCGGACGGCGCGCCGGTGGAACTACTGGTCTGGCGCGAGGGCGAGGAAATCGAACTCTCGCTCACCCCGCGACGCACCGATCTGCCGCTGCCTGGCGGCGGTTTCGAGACGCGCTGGCTGATCGGCCTGCAAAGCGGCGCCTTCTTCGATCCGCTGACCCGCACCGCCGGCCCGGTGGAAGTCATGCCGCTGGCGCTGATGCAGACATGGGAAATCATCACGCGCAGTTTTTCGGGCCTCTATCACATGGTCATCGGCGCCATCAGCACCTGCAACTTGTCCGGCCCCATCGGCATTGCCACCACCTCTGGCGCCATGGCGTCAGACGGGATCTGGCCCTTCATCTGGTTCATCGCCGTGCTGTCGACGGCGGTGGGGCTGCTGAACCTGTTCCCGATACCCATTCTGGATGGCGGTCATCTGGTTTTCCACGCCTACGAGGCCGTGACCGGCAAGCCGCCCAGCGAACGGGTGCTGGGCTTCCTGATGAGCCTCGGCCTGGCGCTTATCCTGACATTGATGCTGTTTGCCATAGCGACCGACCTGTTCTGCTGACGCTGCGGGCCGGGTGCGCCCCGGCGCTGCGGTTGGCGGCCGGCGTGGCGCAGGACATCATTTGTTAACCGCGCTGCCAGATTGCCGCCTTGCGGCCGCATTCCTGCCGCAGTCGCTCGCCAGATCTGTCGTCGTCTGCCTTGTGTACAATCAGAAAGGGGCAACGGCGATGTCATTCATGGATCCTGATGCGACCCGCGGCCTGCGCGTGCTGTTCAATCTGGGCTTCGACCGGGTGTGGTTCGCGCTGGCGGTCATCGTCAGCCTGTTCATCGCCGCCGAGGTGGCGACGCTGCTGCTGCCCCTGCTGGTGCCGCCTCTCTGACCGCGTTCGGCAGTCCTTCCGGCGCTCCCTGCGTCGTCCCCTGACCGGCGATCCGGGCGCAGCCCGGGCCACCAGGTGTTGCGCCGTCGCGTCGCCTCTGCCGAAAGCGCATGACCCCCCGAGCATCGCTTTGACAATCGGACGGCTTGCCGCTACGCAGGAAAAAAACAAACGGCGGTAAGACGGGGCATTGGGATGCGGGGGTTCGGCCTGGCTACTACAGCGGTTGCGGCTTGGCGGCGGATTGCCCGAGCCCCGGCAGCGGTAATCTACATCATCGCCCTATCGGCGTTTTTCCTGTCCAGCGCGGCGCCGGTACAAGCACAAAGCTTCCGGTTCACTTCCGTCGCGGTGGAGGGAAACCAGAACATCGACGGCAACACCATCGCCGGCTTCGCCAGAATCGCGCGCAACCGGGCGATCAGCGCGGGAGAGTTGAACGCAGCCTTTCAGCGCGTCGCCTCCACCGGCTTTTTCCGGTCGGTCGAATTCGTGCCGCGCGGCAACCAGCTGCTCATCCGGGTCGAAGAGTATCCGATCATCAACCGGGTGAACCCAGAGGGTAACCGCCGCATCGACAACGAAACCCTTCTGAGCGTGATCGAATCGCGCCCGGGCGGGGTGTTTTCGCCTGCCCAGGCAGAGGCCGACGCCACTGCGATGGCCGAGGTCTATGCCGCCCAGGGCCGTCTTGCCGCGCGGGTCACCCCGCGGCTGATCGAGCGTGGCGACGGCAGGGTCGATCTGGCCTTCGAGATTGTCGAGGGCCGGATGGTCGAATTCCAGCGAATCGGCTTTGTCGGCAACCGCAGCTTTTCCGACCGCCGCCTGCGCAGCGCCATCGAAAGCGCGCAGGCCGGGCTGGCCGCGCCGTTTTTCCGGGTGGACAACTTCAGCGAGCAGCGTATCGCGCGCGACCGGCAGGTGCTGCAGGATTTCTACCTGTCCCGCGGCTTTGTGGATGCGCAGGTGCTTTCGGCCGTGACCGAACTGGCGCGCGAGCGTGACGGGGCCTTCGTCACCTTCACCATCCGAGAGGGGCAGCGGTATCGCTTTGGCAGTATCGATGTCATCTCCGAGATCGCCGGGATCGACCCCGAACCCTATCGCGCCGCGGTCAACACCCGTGCCGGCACGCTGTTCACGCCCTCGCAGATGGAAAACCTGACCCAGCGGCTGGAACGGGTGGCGGCCCAGGACGGGCACCGCTTCGTGCGCGCCGAGCCGCGCCTGCGGCGCAACGAGCGCGACCAGACGATCGATGTGACCATGGTGCTGGTGCGCGGCGACCGGGTGTTCATCGAACGCATCGACATCCAGGGCAACACCACCACCCAGGACAATGTCATCCGGCGCGAATTCTATGTCGCCGAGGGCGACCCGCTAAACCCGCGCGAAATCCGCGAGGCGGCGGCCCGAATTCGGGCGCTGGGCCATTTCGAAGAGGTGAACGAATCGATCCGGCCCGGCTCTTCCGACGACCAGGCGGTGGTCGATGTGCAGCTTGACGAGGCGATGACCGGCTCGCTTGGCTTCGGGCTCAGCTACGGCCGTGCCGAAGGGATCGGCGCCAATGTCCAATATAGCGAAAACAACTTCCTCGGCCGCGGGCAGCAGGTCAGGGTGGTGGTCTCGACGGTGCGCAACTCGCGCAGCCTGGACATTTCCTTTACCGAGCCGGCCGTGTTCGACCGCGATCTCGCCTTCGGCATCGACCTGGGCTACACGCAGTCCACCCCGGGCAGCTTCGAGCGGTTCGGCACCCGCGTGTTGCAGTTCTCGCCCTCGCTCAGCTTTCCGGTCAGCCGCTACGGCCGGCTGGAGGTGCGCGCCGCCCTGCAGCGCGACGAGATGCGCTTCACCGATCCCGATAATCAGGTGCCACCGCTGGCCGACCGCATGTACCGGGACGCGGCCACCAATGACGGCGGGCGCTTCCTGACCACGTCGGTCGGGCTGACCTATACATTCGACACCCGCCGCCGCGGCCCTGACCCCGACCGCGGTTTCGTGTTCAGCTTCAGCCCGGATATCGCCGGTATCGGCGGCGACCGCCGCTGGCTGCGGATGACCGGCCTGGTGGGCTATGAGCAGCGCATCCTGAACGGCGATGTCGTGCTGCGCGCCGAGGCCGAAGCCGGCTTCATCAGCCACCGCTCTGGCCCCAGCCGCGTGGTCGAGCGGTTCAATCTGTCCAACGACCAGATGCGCGGGTTCCAGCCCTTTGGCATGGGGCCGCGCGGCTTTACCACCGACCCAGGCACGGGCGAGCGTATCTATAGCGACGGTCTGGGCGGCAACCGGTTCGTCGTCGCCCGGCTGGAGACCGAGTTTCCGCTCGGCCTGCCGGCGGAATATGGCCTGTCGGGCGGGCTTTTCGTCGATGTCGGGCGGCTATGGGGCGTGGACAACGCCGCCGGCTTCCAGGTGGAGGATTCGCGCAGCATCCGCGCCACCGCCGGTTTCGCGCTCTTGTGGGATTCACCCTTCGGCCCGCTGCGGTTCAACTTCACCACCCCGCTACGGCGCGAGCCCTATGACCGCACGCAACGCTTTGACCTGACCATCGCCACGCGGTTCTGATGCGCGCCTTCGCCCGGGCGGTTCTGCTGACAATGTTCAGTGCGCTGATGCCGGTAGCGGCTGGCGCGCAGGACACCGCGGCAGCGCCCTATGCGGTTCTCGATGAAGACCGTTTTCTGCGCGAGTCGCAGCTTGGCCGCCAGGTGCTGGCCGAGATCCGCGCCGCCGAGGAACGTCTTGAGGAAGAGAACAGCCGCATCTCGGCCCAGCTTGCCGAAGAGGAGCGCGCCCTGACCGAGGCCCGCGCGTCCATGTCGCCCGAAGTATTTCGCGCCGAGGCCGATGCCTTTGACACCCGTGTCGAGCAGATCCGTGCCGAGCGGCGCGAACGCAGCGAGGAACTGGCGCGCTTTTCCGAGGCCGAGGCGCAGCGTTTCTTCGAGACCGCCTTTCCGGTGCTGGTGGAACTGATGACCGACGAGGGAATTATTGCCATCCTGAAGCCCGAAGCGGTCATCATCGCGCTGGATTTCGTCGACATCACCCCGCGCGCCATCGCCAGGCTGGATGCAGTGTTCGAAGAAGGGCGTGACGTGCCGCCCCCCCCGGAAACCGCCGTGCCGCCGCCGTAGCACGCCGCGGGCGGCGGCATGAACCGATCACGCGTCGCGCGCCCGCGTGGTGCTTCACCTGAGCGTTGCCATGGCATAGGGTCGCCCGCGCGGGGCAGGCAGGAGAGGGTTTCATGGGCCGTATCGACGGTGTGGCGGTCCTGATGGGGCTGGCCTTTGCGCTGATGTGGTCCTCGGCCTTTACCTCGGCGCGGATGATCGTGATCGACGCGCCGCCGCTATACGCGCTGGCCTTGCGGTTCTTGCTGTCCGGTCTGATCGGCGTCGGCATCGCGCTGGCGCTGGGGCAAAGCTGGCGGCTGACACCGGGGCAATGGCGGGCGACGCTGCTGTTCGGCCTGTGCCAGAACGCGCTTTATCTGGGTTTGAACTTTGTCGCCATGCAGTGGATCGAGGCCTCGGTGGCCGCGATCATCGCCTCCACCCTGCCGCTATGCGTGGCGCTGGCGGGCTGGGCGCTCTTGGGCGACCGGCTGCGCCCGGTGGCGCTGGCCGGTCTGGTGGCGGGGTTCGGCGGCGTGGTGGTCATCATGGGCGCGCGTTGGGGCGGCGGGATCGACCCGCTGGGCTTGGCGCTTTGCATCGCCGGGGTGATCGCGCTGACGGTGGCCACGCTGTCGCTGCGCGGGGCGTCATCCGGGGGCAATGTGATGATGGTGGTGGGGCTGCAGATGCTGGTCGGCGCCGTGATCCTGCTGCCACCGGCCATGGCTTTCGAGACGCTGAGCGTGAATTGGACGCCGCGGCTGGTGCTGGCCTTCCTCTACACGACGCTGATCCCCGGTCTGGCGGCCACCTGGGTGTGGTTCCGGCTGGTGCGGCGCATCGGCATGGTGCGCGGGGCGGCGTTTCATTTCCTCAACCCGTTCTTCGGGGTGGCCATCGCCGCGCTGCTCTTGGCCGAACCGCTGGGGCTGGGCGACCTGATCGGCGTCGGCATCATCATGGCCGGCATCCTGGCGGTGCAGCTTTCGAAGGCGGCGCAGTCCGAGCCTGTTGCGACCCCGGCGCCTGCAAAACGTGACACATAGCGCCAGAAACAGCGCGCCAACAACCAGGTGCTGCCGGGGCTGCGCCGGGCTCACCCGGCCTTGGGCGGTGGGTTCGTGCCTGCCTTGTAGGCGCTCCAGTCGGTGATATCGGGATAGAACCGCCGCCGCCATGCCCGCACGCGCGGGTTCATCAACCGCCGCCACAGCGGCGGGATCGCCGCCGCCACCACCATCGCCGGATAGCCCAGCGGCAGTTGCGGCGCCTCGGCCGCGTCATAGGTCTGCAACAGCGGGAAGCGGCGCGCGGGCTTGTAA
>SKNG01000274.1 GCA_007120685.1 Paracoccaceae bacterium
CCGCGCGCCATGTTTATGACGGGATCGGCGGCATGGTGCGGCGCGCGGGCTGCGATTCCATCACCCGCCGCGCGCGCACCACGAAGGGGCAGAAACTGGGCTGGCTGGCGCGATCGGTGATCCGCAGCGTGGCCGCGCAACTGATGCCGCGCCCGGCGACGCTGCATGCAAGGCCGATGCCGGAGGTCGATTTCCTGGTCCGGGCCGCGATGCGCGAGGCCCCGCGCGCAGGCCGGCCCGACGCGGTGTTTGCGGCGCTGGAGGCGCTGCGGCGGCGGGATCTTGCCGCCCGCGGCGCGCATGTGATGCTGCAGGGCAGCGAAAGCGGATTGGAAGCGCGGCGCGCATGAGCTAGGGTCACGCCATCGACAATGCGCGGGGGCGGCGATGGACTGGCTGTTGTTTCTGACCTTTCTGGCCGCCTGCACGGGCGCGGCGGCCACGGGCGCGATGTTCGAACCCGGCAAGTGGTACGAGACGCTGGACAAGCCGCGCTGGACCCCGCCGGGTCTGGTTTTTCCCATCGTCTGGACGACACTATACTTGCTGATGGCCTATGCGGCGACGCGCGTGGCGGTGCTGCCCGGCAGCGGCCAGGCGCTGGCGCTCTGGGCGGTGCAGATTGCCTTCAACACGCTGTGGTCACCGGTGTTCTTCGGGCTGAAGCGGATGCGGGCGGCGATGGTGGTGCTGGTGGTGCTGTGGCTGGCGGTGGCGCTGACCATGGTCAGTTTCTGGGCGCTGGACCCGGTGGCGGGGCTGTTGTTCATTCCCTATCTGGTCTGGGTCAGCATCGCCGGGGCGCTGAACCTGTCGGTCTGGCGGCGCAACCCGGCCTATGCCTGAGCAGGCGATCGAACACTGACGGGCCTGCTGGCGAAGGGGCTGCGCCGGCTTGGGCCATCGAGGCCCGCGCCGTCGCGTCGGGCCTGATGGCCCTCCGTCCAGGCCGCGCTGTCAGTCGCTGGCCGGGGCCGGGGTGATCCGCTGTTCCAGCCGTCCGCTGGCGCGGTCATAGAGCAGCAGCTCGCCGTCGTCGGTGACCACCACCACCCAGTCGCGGGCGATGGTCAGGGCCTGCATGGTTACCCCCTCTGGCAGCACGATGTCTTCGGGCAGGACCGGCAGCGGCGGCCGCGGCGCGGGGCCAAGGCGGATGACAAGCAGCGCCACGATGGTTAGAAGCCCCAGGATCATCACCCCCGTCAGCAGCGTCACCAGCGTCTTCAGGAAACGCAGTTCCGGTGGCGGCGGCGGGTTGGCATCGGGATCGGACATGGAAAGCGGCCTTTCGGTTCTGCGCGTCACCATCGGCGAGGATCCGCCCGCCCGTCTGGATAAGGCGCTGGCGCGCGATGTGCCAGAGGGGGCGGCGCTGTCACGCTCGCGCCTTGCGCGGCTGATCGCCGAGGGGGCGGTGCGGCGCGCCGGCGCTGTGCTGGACGATCCGCGCGCGAAGGTGGCCGCCGGCGAGGTGATCCAGATCGCGCTTGCCCCCGCCGCCGATGTCGCCACCCGCCCCCAGCCCATCGCGCTGGACATCCTGCACGAGGATGACGACCTGATCGTCCTGATGAAACCCGCCGGCATGGTGGTGCATCCCGCCCCCGGCAGCCATGAGGGGACGCTGGTCAACGCCCTTCTGCATCATTGTGGCGAGAGCCTCTCCGGCATTGGTGGCGAGAAGCGGCCGGGCATCGTGCATCGGATCGACAAGGATACCTCGGGCCTCTTGGCGGTGGCGAAATCCGACCGCGCGCATCACGGGCTGGCCGCGCAGTTCGAGGCGCATTCGGTGATGCGGCGCTATCTGGCGCTGTGCTGGGGCCTGCCTGATGCCGCCGATCCCCGGCTGCGGGGGCTGCGGGGCATCAGTTTCGAACCCGACGGCGTGCTGAAGATCACCTCTCGCTTGGACCGCCACCGCCATGACCGCCAGCGCCAGGCGGTGGTCTTTGATCGCGGCCGGCATGCAGTGACGCGGGTGCGCGTGCTGGAGGGCTTCGGCACGCCGCCGCAACTGGCGCTGGCCGAATGCCGGCTGGAGACCGGGCGCACCCATCAGATCCGCGTGCATGTGGCCCATGCCGGTCATGCGCTGGTCGGCGATCCGGCCTATGGCTCTGGCCGCCGCCGCCCGGCGAAGGGCGCGCTGCCCACGGACGCAGAGGCCGCGCTGGCCGCCTTCCCGCGCCAGGCGCTGCATGCCGCCGCGCTGGGCTTTACCCACCCGGTCAGCGGCGCGGCGATGGATTTCGAGGCGCCGCTGCCCGATGACATGGCGGCGCTGCTGACGGCGCTGCGGGGCTGAACGGACCACAGCGCGCATGACAGTGACGCACAAACCCGTGAGAAACCTGAAACGCGCGATGGAAACCGGCCGCTTGGCCGTTCATTCTCCGGTAACAAATCAACGCCATCCTGCGCCACCTGGCCGGGATGGCATCGGGCAGGGGCTCCGGGGAGGGGCCGAAAGAGGAATGACATGAGCGATTATGCCAATTTGCCGGCGCCCTCTCCTGAGCAGGGGCTGAACCGTTATCTGCAGGAAATTCGCCGCT
The DNA here is from genome assembly GCA_007120685.1 of Paracoccaceae bacterium. Classification (GTDB taxonomy): domain Bacteria; phylum Pseudomonadota; class Alphaproteobacteria; order Rhodobacterales; family Rhodobacteraceae; genus Pararhodobacter. The sequence continues at coordinate 2,562 of SKNG01000274.1, forward strand.
TTCCGATGCTGGAGCCGGAAGAGGAATACATGCTGGCCAAGCGCTGGGTCGATCACCACGATACCGAGGCCGCGCATCAACTGGTCACCAGCCATCTGCGGCTGGCCGCGAAGATCG
>SKNG01000305.1 GCA_007120685.1 Paracoccaceae bacterium
ACGGGGCGGTGCTGGAACTGGATGCCGGCAAGGTGGGCGAAGGCGGCGAGGGGCTGGCGATTCCGGTCAGCCGGCGCCATATGGGGGCCATCCGCGATGCCGGGCTGATGCCCGCGAAACCAGGCTGACAGAAATGCACGCCCCCGCCCTGCTCCTGCACCCTGATGGCGTCGAATGGCGCCACCTGCCCGGCCTTGCCGACTACGCCGCCACCCTGCGCGCGATGGAGGACCGCGTCGCCGACATCGCCGCCGGCCGCACGGGCGAGGCGATCTGGCTGCTGGAACACCCGCCGCTCTATACCGCCGGCACCTCGGCCCGGGCCGAGGACCTGACGCAACCGGGGCGCTTTCCGGTGCATCGTGCCGGGCGCGGGGGGCAGTATACCTATCACGGGCCGGGCCAGCGGGTGGTCTATGTGATGCTGGACCTCAACCGGTGCGGACGAGACGTGCGCCGCTTCGTCTGCGCGCTGGAGGAATGGGTGATCGCCACCCTGGCCGAGTTCAACATCCGGGCCGAACGGCGCCAGGGCCGCGTGGGCGTCTGGGTGGCGCGGCCGGAAAAGCCGCCCCTGCCCGATGGCAGCGCGCGCGAGGACAAGATTGCCGCCATCGGCATCAAGCTGCGGCGCTGGGTCAGTTTTCATGGAATATCCATCAATGTGGAACCGGATCTGAGCCATTTCGACGGCATCGTGCCCTGCGGGATCACCGGGCATGGTGTCACCAGCCTGGTCGATCTGGGCCTGCCGGTCACCATGGCGGATCTGGACGCGGCGCTGATGGCCCGCTTCCCCGCCGCCTTTCCCCGGAATTGACCGCCGCGCATCGGTCGACGGCAGCGCGCCACGGTGGCGGGGTGTCGCGCCGCCGCCGCAGGCATCGCAACCGGCCCTGACGCGGACGCCATGATCCAGATCAATTTTATGGCCCGCTGCGACAACAGGGGCGTTGCCGGCGGGCGCCGGGCATTCTAGAAAGGCCGAACAGGGGTCGGTGCATGCCTTGGCATGCCATCAACGCCGGCCCGCAGAAAAAACGACCGCCCAAGGGAACGGGAGCAACGCATGGCCAACGCAGCCGCCCACGGACATGAAGACGAGCGGGGGTTCTTCACCCGCTGGTTCATGTCCACCAACCACAAGGACATCGGCATCCTCTACCTGGTAACGTCAGGGGTTGTCGGCTTCATCGCGGTGGCCTTCACCGTCTACATGCGCATGGAACTGATGGATCCGGGCGTGCAGTACATGTGTGCCGAAGGGGCGCGCCTGTTCTCTGGCGGGACGGAATGCGATGCGCCGAACGGGCATCTGTGGAACGTGCTGGTCACGGCCCACGGCATCCTGATGATGTTCTTCGTGGTCATTCCGGCGCTGTTTGGCGGTTTCGGCAACTATTTCATGCCGTTGCAGATTGGCGCGCCGGACATGGCGTTCCCGCGCCTGAACAACCTGTCCTACTGGCTGTATGTCGCGGGCTCCACCCTGGCGGTGATGTCGCTGTTCGCCCCGGGCGGCGGCGGCGATCTGGGCACCGGCGCGGGCGTGGGCTGGGTGCTCTATCCGCCGCTCTCGACGACCTATGAGGCCGGCTATGCCATGGATTTCGCCATCTTCGCGGTCCATGTCTCGGGCGCCTCGTCGATCCTCGGCGCGATCAACATCATCACGACCTTCCTGAACATGCGCGCCCCGGGCATGACGCTGTTCAAGGTGCCGCTTTTCGCCTGGTCGGTGTTCATCACCGCCTGGATGATCCTGCTGGCGCTGCCGGTGCTGGCCGGCGCGATCACCATGCTGCTGACCGACCGCAACTTCGGCACCACCTTCTTCGACCCGGCCGGCGGCGGCGACCCGGTGCTTTACCAGCACATCCTGTGGTTCTTCGGCCACCCCGAGGTCTATATCATCATCGTGCCGGGCTTCGGCATCATCAGCCATGTCATCGCCACCTTCAGCCGCAAGCCGATCTTCGGCTACCTGCCGATGGTCTGGGCGATGATCGCCATCGCCGCGCTGGGCTTCGTGGTCTGGGCGCACCATATGTACACGGTGGGCATGTCGCTGACCCAGCAGACCTATTTCATGCTGGCCACGATGACCATCGCGGTGCCGACGGGGATCAAGATCTTCAGCTGGATCGCCACCATGTGGCGCGGCTCGGTGAGCTTCGAGACGCCGATGCTCTTTGCCTTCGGCTTCCTGTTCCTGTTCACGGTGGGCGGTGTGACCGGCATCGTGCTGGCCCAGGCGCCGGTGGACCGGATCTACCATGACACCTATTACGTGGTGGCGCATTTCCACTACGTCATGTCGCTGGGGGCGGTCTTCGCGCTGTTTGCGGGGATCTACTACTGGATCGGCAAGATGTCAGGGCGACAATATCCGGAATGGGCCGGCAAGCTGCACTTCTGGACCTTCTTCATCGGTTCCAACATCACCTTCTTCCCGCAGCACTTCCTGGGCCGCCAGGGCATGCCGCGCCGGTATATCGACTATCCGGAAGCCTATGCCCTGTGGAACTACGTCAGCTCGATCGGTGCGTTCATCTCCTTTGCGTCCTTCGTGTTCTTCATCGGTGTGGTGATCTACACGGTGCGCTACGGCAAGCGCGTGACCGAGAACAACTACTGGAACGAACACGCCGACACGCTGGAATGGACCG
>SKNG01000318.1 GCA_007120685.1 Paracoccaceae bacterium
CCTATCCGCCGATCTATGACCTCGCCCGCCGCCGGCTGGGCGAGCGCGGCATCACCTATCACAACGACCATGTGCTGGCGGTGGGCGATGGCATCCTGACCGATATCGCCGGCGCCCAGGCCGAAGGCATCGACGCGGTTTTCGTCACCGGCGGGCTGGAGGCGGCGCGCTTCGGCCCGGACCCGGAAAACCCGGACCCCGCCGCCCTGGCCGACTGGCTGGCCGCCGAGGGCCGCGCCCCGCAGTTTGCCATCGGCCGCCTGCGCTGACCCCGGGCCGAAACCCCGCCCGAAAGGCCCGGAAAAAAACCCGCGCCCCTCTTTGCTCTTCAAATATCCCGGGGGGTGAGGGCCGCAGGCCCGAGGGGGGCAGCGCCCCCCTGCCCCGCGCGCTGCTCAACCGCTGCCTTCGGTTCCCTCGCCCCGCAGCGCCTCGAACCGCCTCCGCTGCGCCGCACTCCAGGTCACTGTCAGCACCGATCCGTCCTCGCCCGGCGCCTCGTCCTCCACCACGCCAGCCTCGAACAACCAGGCCCGCGCCCGCCCCTCGGCATGACCCAGCACCAGCGTCTCACGCCGCCGCGCGGCGTCCAGCAGCCCCGCCACCGCCGCCAGCGCCGGCGCCAGCCCGGCCCCGCTCAGGGCCGAGACCGCGAACACCCCCTCGCGCCGCGAAGCCACCGCCAGCGCCGGGTCATCGGGCGGCAGAAGGTCGATCTTGTTCCAGAACTCCAGCACCGGCACATCCTCGCCCACGCCCAGATCGGCCAGGATCGCGGCCACATCGGCGGCCTGGGCCTCGGTCTCGGGGTGGGCGATGTCGCGCACATGGACGATCAGATCGGCCTCCAGCACCTCTTCCAGCGTGGCCCGAAACGCCGCCACCAGCTGCGGCGGCAGGTCGGAAATGAACCCCACGGTATCGGACAGGATCACCTCCAGCCCGCCCTCCAGCCGCACCGCCCGCATGGTGGGATCGAGCGTGGCGAAAAGCATGTCCTTCGCCATCACATCGGCCCCGGTCAGCCGGTTGAACAGCGTCGATTTGCCGGCATTGGTATAGCCCACCAGCGCCACCACCGGATAGGGCACGCGGCGGCGCGCGGCGCGGTGCAGTTCGCGCGTGCGGGCGACCTTTTCCAGCTGCCGCTTCAGCCGCACCATCTGGGTGTCGATGGCGCGGCGGTCGGCCTCGATCTGCGTCTCGCCGGGGCCGCCGACGAAACCCAGGCCCCCGCGCTGGCGCTCCAGATGCGTCCAGGCGCGCACCAGCCGCGTGCGCTGATAGCTCAGCGCGGCCAGTTCCACCTGCAGCACCCCGTCGCGCGTGCGGGCGCGGTCGGCGAAGATCTCCAGGATCAGCCCGGTCCGGTCCAGCAGCTTCACCCCCCAGGCCTTTTCCAGGTTGCGCTGCTGCACCGGGCTTACCGGCCCGTCGACCAGCACCAGCCCGATCTCCTGCTCGGCGATCAGCGCCTTCAGCTCCTCCAGCTTGCCGGAGCCGAAGAGCGTGCCGGGATGGGCACGGGGCAGGCGCACCACCTGACCGCCCCGCAGGTCTATCCCCGGCAGGGCATGGGCCAGCGCGGTGGCCTCTTCCAGTGCCGCTTCGGCCGGCCGGGCGGCGGTGCGGCCGCGCAGATCGGGGTGCAGGACCAGCGCGCGCGTGGGCCTCGCCGCGGTCTCTATCCCGGTATCGCCCGGATCACCGCTCACACGCACCCGCCCGGCACGGGCCAGCGGGCCGGCCAGACTGCGCCGGCCTCAGTCCTCGCCATTATAGAGGTTGATCGGCTGGCCCGGCATGACGGTGGAAATGGCATGCTTGTAGACCAGCTGGCTCTGCCCCTCGCGGCGCAACAGCACGCAGAAATTGTCGAACCAGGTAATCACGCCAAGCAGCTTGACGCCGTTTATCAGAAAGATCGTCACCGGGATCTTGTTCTTGCGGACATGGTTCAGGAACGCGTCCTGAAGATTCTGTTTGTCTCCGGCCATGGTATCGCCTTTTGTTTAGGTCTTGTTACTGGCACGCTCCGTTACCAGCGGCGCGTCCCTCCCCCGAGACGCCGACTATGAAGCGCCGGGCAGAGGCTTTCCACCCCGAATCAGCCCGTTAGCACGGTTTTATGCGCCAATGCAGGCGGCGTGCCGGGCAGCGCGTGTCTGACAGCGCTCAATCGCCGCCGATTTGCGCCGCCAGAAGCGCCAGCACGGCCAGGATTTCCAGCCGGCCCAGAATCATCCCCAAGGCCAGCACCGCGCGCGCCGGATCGCCCAGATCGGTCCAGTGCAGCACCACATCGCCGGCATGGCTGGCCAGGGGGCCGGTGGTGGTCAGCGCGGCCGCGGCAAACACGATAGCGACCTCGAACTCCACCCCCAGTACCAGCAGCAGCGCCACCAGCAGCGACAGGGCAGCGGCAAAGGCCATGACGAACAGCCAGGCCAGCCGCGCCCCCGGCCCGGCAATGAACCGCAACCGCGCCCCGCCGCCGGTCACGCGCGAGGGGTGCAGCAGGCGGCGCATCTCGTCCGTGCCCATGCGGCCCAGCGCGTATAGCCTGAGCAGCTTCACCCCGCCCGCTGCCGTGGCCGCCCCGCCGCCCATCAGCGCCAGCGCCAAGAGCACCATGCCCGGCGGGGTCAGCCCCGACCAGGCGCGCCCGGCGATCCAGGCATCGTTGACAATGCCGGTGGTGGTCAGGAACGACAGGCCGGTGAAACCCGCGCCCCAGGCGGCCGTGCCCAGCCTGGGCAGCGCTTCGCCCTCGATGGGCTGGTAGCCACCGGTGACATGGCGCAGCACCACCAGCACCACCACCGCGGCCACCAGCGCCGCGGCAAGGCGCAGTTGCGGGTCGGCCTGCGGGCGGCCCAGAAGCTGCCTTTCGGTGCTGGGAATGAAGGCCCGGTTGAGCGCGAGGATCAGGAACAGGAAGATCGCCGCCTCGGCCCCCGGCCCCACCGGGCCCAGCGTCTCGCGCGGCAGGATGCCCGAGGTCGACAGCACCGCCATCGCTGCCATCAGCGCCGGAAATCCCGCCATGCCGGCAAGTGTCAGCGTGAGCCACAACAGCACGGTGAACCCGCCATAGAGTGGCAATACCAATCGCAGATGCGCCGCAAAACGCGGCACGGCGCTTTGCCGGGCAGAGGCGCCGGCGCGGTCGGAAACCATGGGGTGTTCGGCCGGGGGGCGCATCAGTTCGAACCCGCCCAGCCCGATCGGCGCCAGAAAGGCCGTGGCCGCGACCAGGATGAACAGCCCGCCCATCCAGCCCACCATGCCCCGCCACAGATGGATGGTATCGGGCACCTGCTGCGGCGGCCGGATCAGGCTGGCGCCGGTGGTGGTGAAGCTGGACACCATCTCGAACCAGGCGTCGACATAGCGCAGAGACGGCAGCGCATCGGCCAGCGGCAAGGCCATGACGGCGGGCAGGATCAGGTAGATGCCCACCAGCATCGGAAACAGCCCGTGGGTGGCCGGCCGTCGCTGGCGGCGGGCCGTGGCGATGGTCAGAAACAGCCCCGCAATGGCAATCATCAGCCCGCCGTAAAGGAAACTGCGCCCCACGGCCGACTGCCCGGTCAGGAAACCATGCGCCGCCGGTACGCCCATTGCCAGCCCGCAGAAGGTGACAAGCAGCACCAGAAGCGGCACGGTATCCATGACCGGGCGCTCCTCACCCCGCGACGCCCCCCCCGACGCACTTCCGGTGCCGGGTGCCGGCCCCTGCTGTCCCGGCCTCAGAACCACTCGACCGAGACCTGCAGCATCTGCTCGACCTCCGGCACATCGGTCTTCAGCGCGAAGAGCACCAGAATGTCACCCGCGGTCAGTTCGGTATCGGCGCGCGGGCGCACCAGCGTGCCGCCGGGCTTGAGCACCGCGCCGATCAGAACGCCCTCCGGCAGGTCGGCCGCGCCTATAGTGCGCCCGGCCAGCGACGAGGTGGACAGCACCTGCGCCTCGATCACCTCGGCCTCGCCATCGCCGATGGCATAGATCGACCGCACCCGCCCGTGGCGCACATGGCGCAGGATAGAGGACACGGTGGTGGCGCGCGGGCTGATATGTGCATCGATCCCCAGGCTGCCCATCAGCGGCACCATGCCGGGGTCGTTGACCAGCGCGATGGCCAGCCGCGCGCCCATCGACTTGGCCCGCACGCAGGACAGAAGATTGGTCTTGTCATCATCGGTCAGCGCCAGCACGGCATCGGCTCGGCCGATCTCGGCCTCGGCCAGCAACGCATCGTCCATGCCGTCGCCATGCAGCACTATGGTCCGCTCCAGCGCATCGGCCGCGCGTTCGGCGCGCGCGCGGTCACGTTCGATCACCCGGACGCGCACCCGCTCGCGCTGCGTCTCCAGCGCACGGGCGACATTCAGCCCGACATTGCCCGCGCCGATCAGCACCAGCCGTTCCTGCCGGGTCTGGGGCTTGCCGAACACCTCCAGCGTGCGGGCCAGATCCTCGCGCGCGGTGATCACATAGACCTGATCGCCGGCGAAAAGCTGGTCGGCCGGCTCTGGCGCAAACAGCCGGCTGCCGCGCCGCACGCCCACCACCATCGCCTTGAGCGTCGAAAACAGCTCGGTCAACTGCTTCAGCGGGGTCGACAGAACCGGGCAGTCCTCGTCCAGCGCGATGCCGGCCAGTTGCACGCGGCCGTCAAGAAAGTCCTGGATATCGAAGGTGGAGGGCGCGTTGATCCGGCGCAGCGCGGCGCGGCTGACCTCCTGTTCGGGGTTGATGACCACATCGATGGGCATGTGATCGCGCCGGAACAGATCGGCATATTGCGGGTCCAGATAGACCTGCGTGCGCAGCCGGGCGATCTTCCGGGTGACGTTGAACACCGAATGCGCCACCTGACAGGTGACCATGTTCACCTCATCGGCATGGGTGGCGGCGATGATCATGTCGGCATCGCGCGCGCCGGCCTCTTCCAGCACCGAAGGGTGCGAGGCGAAGCCGATCACGCCCTGCACTTCCAGCGTGTCGGTGGCGCGGCGCACCAGCGCGGGGTTGTTGTCGACGATCGACACCTCGTTGGCCTCGCCGGACAGTTGCCGGGCGATCTGCCAGCCCACCTGGCCCGCGCCGCAGATGATGATCTTCATGTCCCGGCTCTTTCCTGCCTGCGCTGCCGCATCGCCCAGCCTGACCCCGAGCCGGCCGGCCCGTCAAGCGACGTTCCAGTCAAGCGACCTTCCCATCAACCGCCGTTCCCGTCAGGCGTGCCTTCGTTCAGGCGCGCTTACAACTCCTCGGCCTCGCGCGCGCGGGCGTTGCCGCCGGAGAGGCTCGCAGTATTCACCCCCAGCGTCTTCAGCTTGCGGTGCAGAGCCGAGCGCTCCATGCCGACAAAGGCTGCCGTGCGGCTGATGTTGCCGCCGAAACGGTTGATCTGGGTCAGCAGGTATTCGCGCTCGAACAGCTCGCGCGCCTCGCGCAGGGGCAGCGTGGCCAGCCCGCCGGACAGCACCACCCGCCCCTCTTCGGCCTCGCCCCCCGCCTCGCCGGCCAGGTCGCGCCCCTCGATCGGCCCTGTCCCCTCGCCCAGAATCAGCGCGCGCTCGATCACGTTGCGCAGCTGGCGGATGTTGCCGGGCCAGTTCATCGCCTGCAGCTGCGCCTCGGCCTCATCGCTCAGGCTGCGCTTCGGCAGGCCCTGGGTCTGGTGGAACAGCTCGATGAAATGCGCGGCCAGTGGCGGGATGTCCTCGCGCCGTTCGGCCAGACCGGGCACCTGGATCGGCACCACGCTCAGCCGGTCGAAAAGCTCCTGGCGGAAATTGCCCGCCGCGATCTCGGTGCGCAGGTCGCGCGTGGTGGACGAGATCACCCGCAGGTCAACCCGCACCCGCTCGCTGCCGCCCTCGCGCATGAAGGTCTGATCGACCAGCACGCGCAGGATCTTCGACTGCGTGCCGGGCGGCATGTCGGCGACTTCATCCAGATAGAGCACCCCGCCATCGGCCTGTTCCAAGAGCCCCGGCACCACCCCATGCGCAGCAGTTTCCTGGCCGAACAGCACCGCCTCCATCCGATCGGGCTCGATGGCGGCACAGGCGACGGTGACGAAGGGCGCCTCGGCGCGGGCGGACTGGGCATGGATGAACCGCGCCGCCACTTCCTTGCCGCAGCCGGCTGGGCCGGTCAGCATCACCCGGCCGTTGGAACGCGTGACCTTGCCCAGCTGCGCGCGCAGCGCCTTCATCGCCGGGCTGAGCCCGATCATCACCCCCGGCGCCCCGTCGCGCCGGCGCAGGCTGACGTGCTCGCGCCGCAGCCGGGCGGTTTCCATGGCCCGGCCGATCACCACCAGCAGTTGATCGATGTTGAAGGGCTTCTCGATGAAGTCATAGGCGCCCTTCTTGATCGCCGCCACGGCGATCTCGATATTGCCATGGCCAGAGATGATGACCACCGGGATCTCCGGATGTTCGCGCCGCACCCACATCAGGATGCCGATGCCGTCCATCTTGCTGTCCTTCAGCCACAGGTCCAGCACCAGCATCGCCGGCGGATCGGCCTTGATGGCCGCCTGCGCCTCGTCGGAATTGGCCGCCAGCCGCGTCTCGTAGCCTTCGTCGCGCAGGATCTCCGAGACCAGTTCTCGGATGTCGCGCTCGTCGTCGACGATCAGGATGTCGCTCATGTCACTGCCTCGCTGCCCGTTTCTTCTACCGTTTCGGCGTCCCGCCCCGCCACCCGTCGTCGCCCGCTGCGCGGGTTCTGCAGAAGCGGCAGGCGGATCACCGCCATCGCCCCGCCCTCGCCGCCCGGCGCGGGCAGCAGCGCCAACGTGCCGCCATGTTCTTCGATGATCTTCTTGACGATCGGCAGGCCCAGACCCGTGCCCTCGGCCCGCGTGGTCACATAGGGCTCGAACAGCCGTGACGGATCATCCGGCAGGCCGATGCCGTTGTCAGAGATGCTCAGCCGCACGGCCTCGCCCTCCTGCACCATCGCCACCGCAACCCGGGGCTGGAAACCGGATTTGTCTGTCATTTTTTCCTCTGCCGATTGAATGGCTTCGCCGGCGTTCTTCAACAGGTTTGTCAGGGCCTGGCCGATCATCGTGGCATCGATATCCAGCACCACCTCGCCCGCCGGCAGATCAGCGCTTAGCGCGATGCGTTCCATCGCCGCCTCCTGCAGCTTTACCGCATCGCGCACCAGCGCCACCAGATCGGTGGGCCGGCGATCCGGTTCCGGCATGCGGGCAAAGCGCGAGAATTCATCGACGATGCGCCGCAGATCGCCGGTCTGGCGCACGATAACCTCGGTCAGCTCGGCCAGCGCCTCGGCCTGATCATCGGGCAGGTAGCGGTTGAACTTGCGCTTGATGCGCTCGGCCGACAGCTGGATCGGGGTCAGGGGGTTCTTGATCTCATGCGCGATGCGCCGCGCCACATCGCCCCAGGCGGCCATCCGCTGCGCCGAGACCAGTTCGGTCACGTCGTCAAAGGCCACCACATAGCCCTCCACCACGCCCGAAGCCGCGTGACGCTCTGCCAGCCGCACCAGCAGCGTTTCCAGCCGCCCGGCGCGGCTGAGGCGCAATTCGTCCTGCACCCGCTCGCCCACACGCCCCTCTCCGGCGCGCAGCCGCTCCAGCAGCGGGCCGAATTCGGGCACCGCCTCGGCCAGCGGCCTGCCCTGCACATCGGCGCCCTCGCGCTGGATCAGCGACTCGGCGGCGCGGTTGACGAAATCCACCCGGCCCTGCGCATCCAGGCCGATGACCCCGGCGGTTACCGATCCCAGCACCGAATCGAACAGCCGCCGGCGTTCCTCGATCTGGCGCGTGTTGGACAGCAGCGTGTCGCGCTGGACCTTCAGCTGCCGGGTCATCTGGTTGAAGACGCGGCCCATGGTGGCGATCTCGTCATCGCCCTTTTCCTCGGGCACCTGCACCGCCAGATCGCCCGCGCCCACCGCCTCGGCCGCGCCGGCCAGCCGGCCCACGGGCCGCGACAGGCGTTCGGCGAACCACATCCCCAGCCAGATCGCCGCCAGGATCAGGATCAGCGCGAAGCCGATGTAGATCAGGCCGAAATTGAACAGCACCCGCCCGCGTTCACGTTCCAGCTGGTTGTAAAGCTGGATCGTCGCCTGGGTGTCATCCAGCAGGCTCAGCAGGTCGCCATCGACCGTGCGCGAGATGTAAAGCAGCCGGTCCGGCCGCCCCAGCAGTGGCAGAATGGCACGGAATTCGTTGTTTTCCCAATCTCTTATCAGAACAAGCTCCCCTTCGGCGGCGCGCGCCAGATCCGCCTCGGACGGCTCGATGAAATCGAACAGATAGGACCGCTCGCCGCGCAGCCGCAACTGGCCCGCGCCGTCGATGATGAAGGCCACCCGCAGCCCGCGCTGCACCGCCGACTGCGCATCGGTCAGGACTTCGCGCAATTCGCCCTCGGACATGAACGGGGCCAGGCGCAACCGGTCCTCGATGATACGGGCGGCCAGGCGGCCGTCGCCCACCAGATTGGCCTCCTGTTCGGCCTGATAGGCCTCGGCCGCGGCCAGCGAGGTGCCGACCACGTTGCGCACCCGTTCCGAAAACCACCCCTCAAGGCCTATGTTGATGGTCAGCACGGCAAACACCGCCACGGTGACGGTGGGCACCAGCGCGATGATGGCAAAAAGCGCGGAAAGCCGCAGATGCAAGCGCGAGCCGGCCGAGCGCGAGCGGCGAGCGGCGATCAGTTGCGCGATCCGCGCCATCACCAGCGCGGCGACGATCAGGATGTAGATCAGGTCCGCCAGCAGCACCAGGCGCAACGAGGGCAGAAAGGGCGAGGTGTCTAGCGGCCCCAGCACCGCCACCGTGGCCAGCACCAGAAGCGGCGCCAGCCCGACCAGAACGATGGTGCCAATGGCCTGCAACCGCCGCCGCAGGGGGCTGCGCCGCGCGGGCACCCCGGGACGGGGCAAGACCGCGTCATCGCCGACGGGCGCCTTTGGGGCACCGGTCGCGCTGGCTGTGGTGCCGGCTGTGATGGTCTGCTGCCGCAATCCGCCCGTATCCTGCCTGGGCGCCCGCGCTACGCCCGTCAATGGCTGCCCCCGGTGGCGGCCATCGGCCGGGATGCGTCAACGCGACGCCGGAAACTGCGGCACTTGTGCCACGGTTCTGTGGCGGTTCTACATCAACTTTCGGCGTCGTGTCACGCGGATATCCAGATCAGTGATCTTCTTGCGCAGGGTATTGCGGTTGATCCCCATCAGTTCGGCGCAGCGCGCCTGGTTGCCGGCGGTGTATTCCAGTGCCACCTCGATCAGCGGCGCCTCGACCTCGCGCAGGATCCGGCCATAGACCCCGGGCGGGGGCAACTCGTCGCCATGCAGTTCGAAATAGCGGCGCACATGGCGGCTCACGGCCTCGGCCAGGGTCTCGCCATGGCGCCCCTCGCCAGGGCTGGCGACGACCGGATGGCCGCGCAGCGCGGCTTCCAGTTCGGCGCGGCCGATCTCGGCCTCCTGCCCGGTGATCACCAACCGGCGGATGATGTTGACCAGCTGGCGCACATTGCCCGGCCATTCGTATTGCCGCATCAATTCCAGCGCGGCGGGCGAGAGGCTGCGCATCTGCCCGGTCTCGCGCCCGGCGCGGGCCAGGAAATGCTCGGCCAGGAGCGGAATATCCTCGATGCGTTCGCGCAGGGCGGGCACATGCAGGGTGATGCCGCCCAGCCGGTAATAGAGATCCTGGCGAAAGCTGCCGGCCTCCAGCGCCGGGGCCAGCCCGCCATCGGCGATGGCGATGACGCGCGGCCCGTCCTCGCCCAGCGTGTCCAGGAGCCGCACCAGCCGCGCCTGTGCCGCCGCGTCCAGATCGCCCAGCCCGTCGATGACCAGCGAGCCTGCTCGCGCCCGCGCCGCCAGCGCGCTGACCGCGCCGGGGTCGCCCTGGCCCAGGTCCTGCGCCGTGGCCAGCACGAAGGGCTGCGCACGCCGGTCAGAAAAATCATGCAGCGCCCGGGCGATCAGGGATTTTCCGGTGCCCGATTCGCCGGAAATCAGCACCGGCAGTTCGGCATTCATCACCCGCGCCACCAGCCGATAGAGCGCCTGCATAACCGGCGTGCGCCCCACCAGCGGCAGGTCACCGTCATCGGCCACCTCGATCACCTCGCGCACCGGGGCCGTGCTGGGCTGGCGCGCGCCGGGTCCGCCGCTTTCCATCGCGCGCGCGGCACGGCCCAGCAGATCCGGCAGGTCGAAGGGTTTGGGCA
>SKNG01000354.1 GCA_007120685.1 Paracoccaceae bacterium
AACCGCTCGCGCCAGGCCGCGATCACCAAGGAACTGATCGAGATCATTTCGGGCGCCGAGGCGCTCTGAGGAACCGGAGAGAAAGCAGATGGCAGACACGAAAGCCACCGGCAAGGTCACCCAGGTGATCGGCGCCGTCGTCGACGTGCAGTTCGAGGGCGCGCTGCCCGCGATCCTGAACGCGCTGGAGACCGATAACAACGGCAAGCGGCTGGTGCTGGAAGTGGCCCAGCATCTGGGCGAGAACACGGTGCGCACCATCGCCATGGATGCAACCGAAGGCCTGGTACGCGGCCAGGGCGTCACCGATATGGGCAAGCCGATCGAAGTGCCGGTGGGCAACGCCACGCTGGGCCGGATCGTCAATGTGGTGGGCGAGCCCATCGACGAGAAGGGCGAGGTCAAGGCCAGCGAGCATCGCGCCATCCACCAGCCCGCGCCGAAGTTCAACGAACAGTCCACCGAGTCGGAGATTCTGGTCACCGGGATCAAGGTCATCGACCTGCTGGCGCCCTATTCCAAGGGCGGCAAGATCGGCCTCTTCGGTGGTGCCGGGGTGGGCAAGACGGTGTTGATCATGGAACTGATCAACAACATCGCCAAGGTGCATTCGGGCTTTTCGGTCTTCGCCGGTGTGGGTGAGCGGACGCGCGAGGGCAATGACCTCTATCACGAGATGATGGAATCGGGCGTCATCAACATCGACAATCTGGAAGAAAGCCGCGTGGCGCTGGTCTATGGCCAGATGAACGAGCCCCCGGGGGCCCGCGCCCGCGTGGCGCTGACCGGGCTGACGCTGGCCGAGCAGTTCCGCGACCAGTCCGGCACGGACGTTTTGTTCTTCGTCGACAACATCTTCCGCTTCACCCAGGCCGGGTCCGAGGTGTCGGCGCTTCTGGGCCGCATCCCCTCGGCCGTTGGCTATCAGCCGACGCTGGCCACCGACATGGGCGCCCTGCAGGAACGCATCACCTCCACCCGTGCGGGCTCCATTACCTCGGTGCAGGCGATCTACGTGCCGGCGGACGACCTGACCGACCCGGCGCCGGCGACCTCGTTTGCCCACCTCGACGCCACCACGGTGCTGTCGCGCGCGATCTCGGAGCTGGGCATTTACCCGGCCGTCGACCCGCTCGATTCCAACAGCCGGATCCTGGACCCGCAGATTGTGGGCGAAGAGCATTACGGGGTTGCACGCGACGTACAGGGGATTCTGCAGCGCTACAAGTCGCTGCAGGACATCATCGCCATTCTGGGGATGGACGAACTGTCGGAAGAGGACAAGCTGACCGTGGCCCGCGCGCGCAAGATCCAGCGCTTCCTGTCGCAGCCCTTCGACGTGGCGAAGGTGTTTACCGGTTCGGATGGCGTGCAGGTGCCGCTGGAGGAAACCATCCGGTCCTTCAAGGCGGTGGTGGCCGGCGAATACGACCACCTGCCCGAAGCAGCCTTCTACATGGTCGGCGGCATCGACGAGGTGGTGAAGAAGGCCGAGCGTCTGGCCGCCGCGGCCTGATGGCCTGCTGCCGTCGCGGCCGCCCTGTGGCGGCCCGGCGGTGCTGAACCGACTTGCCTGAAGGAGGCATGAATGGCTGAGATGATGCAGTTCGACCTGGTCAGCCCCGAGCGGATGCTGGCCTCGGTCTCGGTCAGCGCCGTGCAGGTGCCGGGCGCAGAGGGCGATTTCACCGCCATGCCCGGTCATGCGCCGATGCTGTCGACCCTGCGCCCCGGGCTGGTAAAGGCGGCGACGGGTTCGGGCGAGATGGCCTATGTGGTTACCGGCGGCTTTGCCGAGGTGACGGCCGAGGCGGTATCGCTGCTGGCCGAGCGCAGCATTCCGCAGGCCGAGATGACCCAGACGATGCTGGACACGCTGGTCGCCGAGACCCGCGCAGAGCGCGACGCGGCCGAGGGCGATGCCGCCGATGCCGCGGGGCGTCGGTTGTCGGACCTGGCGGTCCTGGGGCAGCAATTGGGGTTGAGCGTCAGCGCCGCCTGAAGCCTTGAAACGCCGAAAGTGCGTTGCCCGCGCCGGATGCCCGGGCGGTTTTAGGCGTCGCGCCTGCTGGACCGCGCGCGGGTGGCGCCACCACCGACGTTTCTTCTGTAGACGTGGGCCGATGGCTTGCCGGTGCCGAGTCACGAAGCTAAGGGCTTTGTTCATCCTTTCCGTCAGATTGTCGGCATTCCTGAGGTGCAACCATAGCGTGTTTTTCTTGACTTTGCGCACGCTTTGAGTTAGCTCTTTCGGCACGCTGGAACAGGTGTGCAAGCGGCATGGGGGTAGTCCCTCGTGCCGCTTTTTCGTTGCGCTCGCGCGGGAAGCAGGACAGCGGACAACAGGCATGACAGACCAAGAACCCCGCAAGGGGACGACGCCGGCACCGGATGTGGTGGCGGCGGCCGACTGGCTTTTTGCGCAGTCGGCAGAAACACTGATGGCAGCAATCATCGACATCCAGGCCGGGCAGTTTGGCCCGGCCAGCGACATGGGCGCCACGCTGGGGGCGCTCAGAAAGGCATTGGAGGCCGTACTCAATGAACGGGCACGCATCGACCGCATCAACAGCCGCGAAGGCGGCGCGCGCGACGGAGAACTGGACCTTGGCGCCGCACGCGCCGAAATCCGACGCCGAATGGATCGCCTGCGCGCCGCCG
>SKNG01000429.1 GCA_007120685.1 Paracoccaceae bacterium
CCCATATCGGCGCCCCGATGCCGGGCGCGGTGGCGGGCGTGGCGGTCAGCGCGGGGCAATCGGTGAAGCCAGGCGACCTGCTGCTGACCATCGAGGCGATGAAGATGGAGACCGGCCTGCACGCCGACCGCGCGGCCACCGTCACGGCGGTGCATGTCCAGCCAGGTGCCCAGATCGAGGCAAAGGACCTGCTGATCGAGCTGGAATGACGCGCGCCGGACTTCCCCCGGCTTTCCGCCCTGAGCGCGTCATTTTCCGCTTGCAGCCCGGCGTGGCTTTGCCTAAATCACGCCGCATGAACGGAGCGCGGGCGTAGCTCAGGGGTAGAGCATTACCTTGCCAAGGTAAGGGTCGTGAGTTCGAATCTCATCGCCCGCTCCAATTCACGAAGACGCCGGCCCCAGGGCCGGCGTTTCGTTTTTCCGGTAAGCGGATTGCTGGCAGGCTCAGTTCGAAATGCGCAGCCGCTCGTTGCGATCGGGCAGCGCCAGCGCAGCCTCCACCCCCTCGTCCGTCACCTGCGCCCCCCGCGCGGTGAGACTGCGCAGCGCCGGATTCGCCGCCAGCACCAGCACCCCGGCATCGCCGACCTGCGTGTTGTCGATGCGGATCGATTCCAGTTCCAGCCCGGCCAGATGCGCCATGCCGGCGTCCGTGACCTCGGTATTGTTCAGCCACAACGTGCGCAGCCCCTCCAACCCGGACAGATGCGCCAGCCCGGCATCGGTGACAGCCGTGCGGTCCAGATACAGCACCTGCAGGTTCTGCAACCCGCTCAGATGCGCCAGCCCGTCATCGGTGATGGCGGTGGACCACAGAAAGAGATTCTGCAACGAGGTGATCTGACCCAGATGCGCCAGCGCCGCATCCGTCACACCAACCTGCTGCAACCCCAGCTCGCGCAGATCGCCCAGCCCGGTCAGATGCTCGAAGCCGGAGCCGTCGATCTCGCTGCGGTAGAAACTCAGCCGCTGCAGGCGCGGCATGGTGGCGAAATGCGCGAACCCGGCATCCGTTACCGCCGTGCCACGCAGGCCCAGATTCTGCAGCGCGTCATGCCCGGCCAGCGCCGCCAGCCCGGCATCGGTGACGCCGGTATCGTTCAGCGTCAACTGGTTCAGGCGCGGCAGCTGCGCCAGATGCGCCAGCGCGGCGTCGGTGATATCGGCATTGCCGGTCAGGTCGACCGCGCGCAGCCCCGTCAGCGTGGCGATGACCTCGGCATGCGCGTCGCCGATCTCGGCCACACGGAAGCTCAGGCGCGACAGGTTGGACAACTCGCCCAGGGCCGCCACCGCCTGGGGTGCAATCCCGCGCGTGGAATCCAGCGCGACCGTCTGCAGGTTGGGCAGATGCTGCAGCATCGCCACATCGGCATCGGTCAGCGCCCGCGCCTCGTTCCGGCCAAAGCGAATCGAGCGGACATCGCCCAGCGTCTCTGCCGTGACCGGCTGCGAGCGGACCTGCACCCCCAGTTCGGCCATTCGCGCCGCTGCCTCTTCCGGCGTCTGGGCTGCACCCAGACCGGGCGCCATGATCAGCGCCATAACCGCAACACCCTGGCGCAGGGTGGAAAAGTTGATCGTCATCGTTCCCTCCATCTGACAGTCAGGGGATTAATGCAGCGCATGCCATGCAGCCGCGCCTTGACCCAGATCACGATGGTTGCGCAACCATCGGTGGAGCGGCGCAGAAGTTGAAAGCCGTCGTCGGCAAAGCAGGCCGCAGCCGCTTCGTCGCGCGCGCGGCCCCTGTCACCTCCGGCAGGATGCGCCCTACATTAGTGCGTCCAGACCTGCCGGCGGTCGGTGGCGAAATTCTCGGCATAGCCCTGCGGGCGCCGGTTTGGCCGCCGCGTCTTTGCCTGCAGCACGATATAGTCGATGCCATGCGCCTTGGCATAGGCCTCGGCCTCGGCCTGCGTGTCGAACCGCAGCCGCACCTGGGCCTGCGTATCGCCGGAACTGGTCCAGCCCATCAGCGGGTCGGTCTGGCGCGCCTCGCTCGGGGCGAATTCCAGCACCCAATGCCGGGTCCGGGCGGTGCCGGACTGCATGGCGGTGCGGGCGGGGCGATAGATACGGGCGCGCATGGCACTCTCTCCGATCAGGGCAAGGGGCCCGTGGGCTCCAAGGTCTATATCTGAGAAAACGGGGCCGCAGACAAGGGCAGGATGCCCGCCGGGCTTGCAATGACGCGCACAAACACCATCCTGATGAGCAGAAAACGGAGCCGCCAATGCCCAGCGAGACCGACCTGCCCGCCCCGGCAGCACAAGCAAGCCCGAACGCCAATCCCAGGATGGGGCATGCCAAGCTGGAGGGCGGGCGGCGCTTTGTCGTGCACAGCCCGTTCCAGCCTGCCGGTGACCAGCCCACCGCCATCGCCGATCTGGTGGACGGCCTGCAGGGGGGCGAGCGCAATCAGGTGCTTCTGGGCGCCACCGGCACCGGCAAGACCTACACCATGGCCAAGGTGATCGAGGAAACCCAGCGCCCGGCGATCATCCTGGCGCCGAACAAGACGCTGGCGGCGCAGTTATACGGCGAATTCAAGGGCTTCTTCCCGGAAAACGCGGTCGAATACTTTGTCAGCTATTATGACTATTACCAGCCGGAAGCCTATGTGCCGCGCTCGGACACCTACATAGAAAAG
>SKNG01000485.1 GCA_007120685.1 Paracoccaceae bacterium
GACCCGCCCGCCGTAAGATGCCGCCCCCAGGGGTTGTGCGTGCGCCCGTGCAGCGGGTTGTCGGTGTCCAGCCGGTAGGAAAGCTCTGGCACGTTGCTGCGCCCGATCACCACGGCGCCGGCGCTTTCCAGCATCCGCACCAGCGGCGCATCGTCCGGGGCGATGAAGTCCTTCAGGGCCACCAGCCCGTTCGAGGTGGCCTGCCCCTTCTGATCGACATTGGTCTTGATGGTCACCGGCACGCCATGCAGCGGCCCCGGTTCGGCACCGTCCACGCGCGCCTTGTCCAGCGCCCGCGCCCGCTCGATGGCCGCATCGCCCATATCGACCACAACGGCGTTCAGGTCCAGGTTGACCGCGCGCATCCGCTCCACGGCGCTGGCGACGGCCTCTTCGGCGTCCAGCCGGCCGGATCGGGTCAGGCCGGCAAGATCACTCGCGGATAGCTGCCATGGCGGTGTCTGGGTCATCGGGGCCTCCTGATGGTCATGCTTACGCTACGGGCAACGCAGGGGGGCCGTATGGCCAGTTGCCGGGAATCAACCATGCCAGACGGGATAAGGGCTTGCCAGAATCCTACCCCTCTCTGACAGTTTCAGCGAACTCACGAAACCTGCGGATACGGGATCACCATGGCCGAGACCATAGCCTACCGGGCGCGCAAGATCATCACCATGGATCACAACCGCCCGTTTGCCACGCATGTGCTGGTGCGCGGGGACCGGGTGTTGGCGGTCGGCGATGCCTCGGTCGCCACGCTATGGGGCGGGGCGCGGATCGATGAGCGTTATGCCGACAAGGTGCTGATGCCCGGCCTGGTCGAGGCGCATGCCCATGTCAGCGCCGGCGGCATCTTCCGCTACAGCTATTGCGGCCATTACACCCGCACCGACCCCGAGGGGCGCGACTGGCCCGGCGTGACCACGGTGCCGGCGCTGGTGGACCGGCTGCGCGCGGCGGCGGAAAAGGGCGCGCCGGGCAAGCCGGTGGTGGGCTTCGGCTTCGATCCGGCGCGGATGCAGGGCCGGATCGACCGCGATGTGCTGGACCGCGTCGCCACCGACCGGCCGGTGCTGCTGGTGCATTCCAACATGCATGTGCTCAACACCAACGCTGCCGGTCTGGCCGCTGTGGGCTTCGACGCCGGCAGCACTACCCCCGGCGTGGTGAAGGACGAAGCCGGCCGCCCCACCGGCGAGTTGCAGGAATTCGCCGCGATGGGCCCCCTGATGGCCCATGCCGGCGTCACCTTCCGCGCGCTGGGCGACGAGCCGGGCCTGCGCGCCTATGGCCAGCTTGCCCAGCGGGTCGGCGTGACCACGGCCTCCGACCATTTCGCCGAACTGGAGGATGACGAGATCGCCATGCAGCGCCGGGTCACCGGCGAGGAAGGCTTTCCCATCCGCTACGTGCCGCTGATGAACGCCATGCGGCGTGACCCGGCGCAGGAGGCCGAGCGCGCGCTGGATTTGCGTGCCATGTCCACGGACAAGCTGCATCTGGGCCGCGCCAAGCTCTTCACCGACGGCTCGATCCAGGGCTGGACGGCGCAGTTGAAGGAGCCGGGTTACTACACCGGCACCGACCATGGCATCTGGAACATGCCGGTCGATGATTTTCGCAACGCGGTCAAGGTGCTGCACCGCGCCGGCGTGAAGACCCATATCCACACCAATGGCGATGCCGCGTCCGAACTGGCCTGCGACGCGATGGCCGAGGCGATGCTGGACGCGGGCGATGCCGATCTGCGCCATACGCTGGAGCATGTGCAGATGGCCGACCGCGCGCAACTGCAGCGCATCGCCCGGCTGGGGATGACGGTCAACCTGTTCGGCAATCACCTCTATTACTTCGGCGACACGCATCACGAGCAAACCCTCGGCCCCGACCGCGCCGCCCGCATGAACGCCTGCCGCGATGCGGCCGAGGTCTTTGGCGGCAATTTTGCCATCCATTCCGATGCGCCGGTCACGCCGATGGCGCCGCTCTTCACCGCCTGGTGCGCGGTCAACCGGCGCACCGAAAGCGGGCGGGTGCTGGGCGACAGCCAGCAGATCACCGTCGCGCAGGCGCTTTACTGCATCACCATGGGCGCCGCGCATGTGCTGAAGCTGGACGATCAGATAGGCTCCATCGCCTGCGGCAAGCGCGCCGATTTCTGCGTCCTGCACGATGACCCATTGACCGCCGATCCGGCCTGCCTGCGCGAGGTGCGGATCGCCGGGACGGTGCTGGGCGGGGTGCATTTCCCGCTTGACGGATGAGGGGCGCCGATCCGACCATGACGCGCAGGCAGGCCGGATCGGCCGGCCTGCGCCCCCAGAAGAAAGGCGTGACGAAAACGCCACCGGGCATCGCACTGCCGGTGCGGCCAACAGGCCCCCGGCACCAGACAGGGAGTATCGACGATGAGACTGACAAGACGAATACTCATGGGGGCCGTAGGCTCGGCCATGGCGTTGGGCGTCATGGCGGGCAGCCCGCAGGCCGAGCCACGGCACGGGGGCGAGCTGGTCATCATCTCCACCCAGGCGCCGCGGCACCTGAATCCGGCGGTGCAGTCGGGCATCGCCACCGGCGTGCCGGGGACGCAGATCTTCGCCTCGCTCCTGCGTTATGACGGCGAATGGAACCCCCAGCCCTATCTGGCCGAAAGCTGGGAATGGGCTGAGGATGGCCTCAGCCTGACCGTCAATCTGGTCCAGGGCGCGGTGTTCCATGACGGCGAGCCCATCACCTCCGCCGATGTGGCGTTCTCCATCCGCACCATCCAGGCCAATCACCCGTTCCAGACCATGTTTGCCCCGGTGGAAGATGTGGAAACGCCGGACGAGCACACCGCCATCTTCCGCCTGTCGCGGCCGCATCCGGCGCTGCTCTTGGCGCTGTCCTCGGCGCTGTCGCCAATCATCCCCGAGCATGTCTATGGCGACGGGCAGGACGTGGCCGATCACCCCGCCAACAGCGCGCCCGTGGGCTCCGGCCCCTTCCGACTGGCAGAGTTCCGCCCGGGCGAGCAGATCACGCTGGAACGCTTCGATGACTTCTTCATCGAGGGGCGGCCCTATCTGGACCGCGTGGTGATCCGCATCGTGCGCGACCCCTCGACCCTGGTTCTGGCGATGGAAGCCGGCGAGGCCGACATGCTGCCCTATTTTGCGGAAAGCCAGGGCATCCGCCGGCTGCAGGGGGTGGACGGGCTGGACTACACCAGCCGCGGCTATGTGGCATCGGCGCCATCACCTGGCTGGAGATGAACACACGGCGCGAGCCGCTGGACGATGTGCGCGTGCGCCAGGCGATTGCCTATACGCTGGACCGGGATTTCGTGATCAACGCGCTGCATCGCGGTACCTCGTCGCCGCAGCACGGGCCGATCGTCAACTCCTCGCCCTTCTACAACCCGGATCTGAACCCCTATGCGGTGGATATCGACCGCGCCAATGCGCTGCTGGACGAGGCCGGGCATGAACGCGGCGCCGATGGCAACCGCTTCAGCCTGATGATCGACTACTTGCCGGGCATCGCCGAGCAGCAGCAGAATGTGGCCGAATACATCCGCTCGCAACTGCGCCGCGTTGGCATCGATGTCGAGGTGCGCAACGCGCCGGACTTCCCCACCTGGGCCGGGCGCAAGGCGCAGGGAGAGTTCGACATGTCGATGGACCTGGTGTTCAACTGGGGCGACCCGGTTATCGGCGTGCACCGCACCTATCTGTGCTCGAACATCCGGCCGGTGATCTGGACCAATAACACCGGCTATTGCAACCCGCAGGTGGACGAGTTGCTGGAAGCCGCCGGGCAGGAACCCGATGTCGAGGCCCGCACCGCGCTTTACAACGAGTTCCAGGAAATCGTGGTCGATGAGGTGCCGATCGTGTTCTTCAACGTCCTGCCCTATTTCACCTTCCACGATTCGCGCCTGGCCAATGTGCCGGAGTCGATCTGGGGGGCGATGCAGGCGATGGACGAGGTCTACTGGACCGAGGACTGATAGCCTGACCGGGGCGCGCGCCCACAAGGGTTGCGCGCCCCTTGCCCCTCGGGGCCCTGCACTCGCCGCAAGAGGGACAGCCGCTCATGGGCACCGCCCGTTACATCACCCGGCGCCTTGCCTACGGGCTGATCCTGATGATCGGCGTGGTGGTGCTGAACTTCATCCTGATCCACGCCGCGCCGGGTGACCCGGCCGATGTGATTGCGGGCGAAATGGGCGGTGCCACTGAAGAGATGATGGCCCAGATCCGCGCGCGCTACGGGCTGGACCAGCCGCTGCCGGTGCAGCTTTGGATCTACCTGTCCAACATCGCCCGCTTCGATCTGGGCATGTCCTACTATTTCGACCGCCCGGTGACCGAGCTGATCGGCCAGCGCATCTGGCCGACTGTGCTTCTGGTGCTGACCGCGCAGCTGATCGCCATCGCTCTGGGCGTGGTGATGGGTGTTCTGGCCTCGCGCCGCCCCAACGGGCCGTTTTCCGGCTTCGTCTCGGTCTTCTCCACCGTGGGTTACGCCGCGCCAGTGTTCTGGACCGGGCTGATGCTGATCATCCTGTTTTCGGTCATCGTGCCGCTTTTCCCGGTCGAAGGCATGACCAGCGCGCGATTCCGGGGCACGGGCCTGGCCTATGCTCTGAACGTCGCGCATCATCTGGTGCTGCCGGCCTTCACCCTGGCGATCATCTTCCTGGCGCAATATGCCCGCCTCTCGCGCGCCTCGATGATCGAGGTGCTGGGCGCCGATTACGTGCGCACGGCCCGGGCCAAGGGGCTGGGCGAGGGGGCGGTGACCTTCCGCCACGCGCTGCGCAACGCCGTGCTGCCCATCCTGACCGTCGCAGGCATCCAGTTCGGCAACCTGATTTCCGGCGCGCTCTTGGTGGAGACGGTGTTCAACTGGCCCGGCATGGGGCGGCTGGCCTTTGATTCCGTGCTGCGGCGGGATTATCCGACGCTGCTGGGGGTGCTGTTCTGCGCCTCGGGCGTGGTGGTCATCGCCAATCTGCTGACCGATCTCAGCTACCGGCTGGCCGATCCCCGCATCCGTACCGGAGGGCGCTGACATGGCCGCACCAGACCCCATCGTCCCCCAGACTGGCTCAAAACAACCCGGCGCCGCCCCGCCACCCGCCACCCCCGGCCGCTCGAATGAGGCCAGCAGCCCGATGCGCGAGGCATGGGGCCAGTTCCTGAAAAACCGCCCCGCCGTCTTCGGCCTGGCGCTGCTGGCGGTTATCGTCGGGCTGGTGCTTTATGGCCACTTCATCTTTGACGCCGACCCCTATGACATCGTCTGGATGCCACTGACCCCGCCGGGCGAGGAAGAGGGTATCTGGCTGGGCACCGATTTCCTGGGCCGCGACATGTTCACCGGCCTGATGAAGGGCGGCGCCCCGACGCTGGCCGTGGGCCTGTCGGCGGCGCTGATAACGGTGGTGATCGGCATCACCATGGGCTCGCTGGCGGGCTTCTTTGGTGGTTGGCTGGATGACCTGCTGATGCGGCTGACCGAGTTCTTTCAGGTGCTGCCGGCGCTTCTGTTCGCCATGGTGCTGGTCACGCTCTTCTCCCCCTCGCTCTGGACCATCGCCTTTGCCATCGGCATCGTCTCCTGGCCGCAGACCGCGCGGCTTACCCGGGCCGAGTTCCTGCGCATCCGCGAGCTGGAATATGTCACCGCCGCGCGGTCCATCGGGGCGGGTAACGGGCGCATCATCTGGCGGGTGATCCTGCCCAACGCGCTGCCGCCCTTGATCGTCTCGGCCACGCTGACCATCGGCGTGGCGATATTGTTCGAGGCCGGGTTGTCCTTCCTGGGCCTCGGCGATCCCAATACCATGTCCTGGGGGCTGATGATCGGGCAGAACCGCAACTATCTGCTGGATGCCTGGTGGCCCGTTACCCTGCCGGGGCTGGCGATCTTCCTGACCGTCTTTGCCGTCTCGCTGGTCGGCGACGGCCTGAACGACGCCTTCAATCCGAAGCTGAGGTCGCGCTGATGGCAGACCCTCTGATGAGCCTGCGCGACCTGCGGGTGGAGTTCGACACCCGCCACGGCCGGGTCACCGCGTTGTCGGGCATCAGCCTTGACGTGATGCCGGGCGAGACGCTGGGGATTGTCGGCGAATCCGGCTGCGGCAAGTCGATCACGGCGCTGGCGATGATGGGGCTGGTGCCGAACCCGCCGGGCCATGTCACCGGCGGGCAGATCCTGTTCCAGGGCGAGGATATCACCCGCGCCAAACCCCGCCGCCTGCGCCGCCTGCGCGGGCGCGAGATCGCGATGATCTTTCAGGAGCCGATGACCAGCCTGAACCCGGTCTTCACCGTCGGCGACCAGATCGCCGAGGCGATCCTGCTGCATCAGGACGTCAGCCGCGCGCAGGCCGAAAAGCAGGTGGTCGATCTGCTGGCCACCGTCGGCATCCCCGAACCGGCGCGGCGCGCGAAAGCCTATCCGCACGAGCTGTCGGGCGGGATGCGCCAGCGGGTGATGATCGCCATGGCGATTTCCTGCCGGCCAAAACTGCTGATCGCCGACGAGCCCACCACGGCACTGGATGTCACCGTGCAGGCCCAGATCTTTGATCTGATGCGCGATATCCAGCGCGAATTCGGCGTCGCCATCGTGCTGATCACCCATGACATGGGCGCCATTGCCGAGATGACCGACCGCGTGGCGGTGATGTATGCGGGCCGGATCATCGAACAGGGCACGTCCGACCAGATCCTCGACAACCCGCTGCACCCCTACACGCGCGGGCTGATCGGCTGCATCCCCGTGCTGGGGCGCGAGGCCGGCGATGCCGCAAGCCTGCCGCCGCTGGCCGAGATACCCGGCATCGTGCCGCCCCTGCACCTGCTGGGTGATGGCTGTGCCTTCGCCGAACGCTGTGCCCTGGCCGATGACTATTGCCGCGCCGTCCGCCCGCCGCTGGAAGAAAAGGGCCACCCGGTTGCCTGCCATCATGCGGGGCAGGGGGTGCCGGCATGAACGATGCCCCCTTGATGAGCGTGCGCGGCCTGACGGTCGATTTCCCGCTGGGCCGGGGGGGGCTTTTCGGCAAGCCGCAGATGCTGCGCGCGGTGCGCGGGGTGGATTTCGACCTGGCGCCGGGCCGCACGCTGGGGCTGGTGGGCGAATCCGGCTCGGGCAAGACCACCACTGCAATGGCGGCGATCCGGCTGGCGCCGGCCTCTGGCGGGCAGGTGATGTTCGACGGCGCCGATCTGATGGCGCTGACGCCCGGCCAGATGCGCCAGCACCGTCGCCACTTGCAGGTGATCTTCCAGGACCCCTATTCCAGCCTCAACCCGCGCGACCGGGTCGGCGCCATCGTGCGCGAGCCGCTGGATCTGATGGACGTCGGCGATCCCGCCGGGCGCGCGGTGCGGGTGGAGGAGCTGTTCACGCTGGTCGGGCTGCGCCGGGACCAGATGGCGCTGTTCCCGCATCAGTTCTCCGGCGGGCAGCGCCAGCGCATCTCCATCGCGCGGGCTCTGGCCACCAATCCCCGGCTGATCGTCTGCGACGAACCCGTCTCGGCGCTGGATGTGGCGATACAGGCGCAGATCCTGAACCTCTTGCGCCGGTTGCAGGGGGAATTCGGCCTCAGTTACCTGTTCATCAGCCATGATCTGGGCGTGGTGCAGTTCATCTGCGACGATATCGCGGTGATGTATCTGGGCGAGATCGTGGAAATGGCCGACCGCCCGACGCTGTTTTCCCGCCCCCGCCATCCCTATACGGCGGTGCTGCTGGAGGCCGCGCCCTCGCTCGCGCGGCGCAAGTCGCAGGGTTATCGGCGGCAGGGGATCGTCAAGGGCGACCCGCCCTCGCCCCTGAACCTGCCGCCGGGCTGCGCCTTCGCCAGCCGCTGCCCGCAGGCGCAGGACCGCTGCCGGGCCGAGAAACCGGCGCTGCGGGATACCGGCGCCGGCAAGGTCGCCTGCCACTTCCCGCTCTGAGCAGGCGCGGTAATGCCCCGGCCCTTCGCCTATTCCCTGACGTTCTGTCCGCCGGCGGCGCTTTCATCGCCGGCGCGGCACGGCTATAGAAGGGAAG
Source organism: Paracoccaceae bacterium (assembly GCA_007120685.1). Taxonomy (GTDB): domain Bacteria; phylum Pseudomonadota; class Alphaproteobacteria; order Rhodobacterales; family Rhodobacteraceae; genus Pararhodobacter. The sequence goes on from SKNG01000485.1 coordinate 8,065, forward strand.
GATCATCACCAAGAGGGCAGGGACATGGAAGATATCGTCATTCTGAGCGGCGCGCGCACCGCCATCGGCACCTTCGGCGGCAGCCTTGCGGGCACTCCGCTGTCGGATATCGCCACGCATGTCACCAAGGAGGCGATGACGCGCGCGGGCGTCGAGGGCGGGCAGGTTGGCCAGGTGGTGTTTGGCCATGTCGGCAATACCGAACCGCGCGATGCCTATCTGTCCCGTGTTGCCGCCATGCAGGCCGGCATCCCGGACACTGCGCCGGCGATGAACGTGAACCGGCTGTGCGGGTCCGGTGCGCAGGCGATTGTCTCGGCATCGCAGGCGCTGATGCTGGGGGATGCCGATTTCGCCATGGCCGGCGGCGCCGAAAGCATGAGCCGCATGCCCTATATCCTGCCCGCCGCGCGTTTCGGCCAGAAGATGGGCGACACGGCGGTGCTGGACATGATGCTGGGCGCGCTGACCTGCCCCTTCGGCACTGGCCATATGGGCGTGACGGCGGAAAACGTGGCCGGCGAGCACCAGATCAGCCGCGACGAACAGGACGCCTTCGCTTTGGAAAGCCAGAACCGCGCGGCGCGGGCGATTGCCGAGGGCGTGTTCAAGGACCAGATCGTGCCCTTCGTGATGAAGACCCGCAAGGGCGAGGTGGCGTTTGACACCGACGAACACCCCAAGAAGACCTCGCCCGAGGCGCTGGCGGGTCTGCGCCCGGCCTTCCGCAAGGATGGCTCGGTCACGGCGGGCAATGCCAGCGGCATCAATGACGGCGCGGCGGCGGTGGTGCTGGCGCGCGCCTCGGCGGCCGAAAAGGCGGGCCTGAAGCCGCGCGCGCGGATCACCGGCTATGCCGTGGCCGGCGTGCGGCCCGAGGTGATGGGCATCGGCCCGGTGCCGGCGGTGCAGATGCTATGCGAGCGCACGGGGCTGACGGTCGATGACTTCGACGTTATCGAATCGAACGAGGCCTTCGCGGCGCAGGCCTTGGCGGTGAACAAGGGGTTGGGGCTGGACCCGGCGAAAGTGAACCCCAATGGCGGGGCCATCGCGCTGGGCCATCCGGTCGGCGCCACCGGCGTCATCATCACCGTCAAGGCGCTCTACGAGCTGGAGCGGAGGGGCGGCAAGCGCGCGCTGGTGACCATGTGCATCGGCGGCGGGCAGGGTATCGCGCTGGCGCTGGAGCGGGTCTGACACGGCATTTGCCTGGTTTGCTCAGGGCGCGCCCAGGCGCGGACGGAAAACGGGCTTTCGAAAGCCCGTTTGCACGCGCCTTCGAAGGCGCGTCACCCCGCGACTGCCGGGGCAATCGGTGAAACGGCAGAGACCTGACCCGTGGGCCCGGCAGGCAGCGGTCTGTTCCGGGCCGGCAGGAGTTAAGGGATAATCCACCCTTCACCGCAATTCTTGCGCTGTGCCGGCGCAGGGAATTTCGGTCCATGACGGTTTTTGACAAGCTTGCCCAGGAGCGCCGCGCGCGGCTGGTGGCCGAGCGCCTGCTAGATCAGGCCCGGCGCGAAGCCGATGCCCTGCGCCGGCAATGCGATGCGCTTGCCCGGCAGCTTGCCCAGGACCGCCGCGCGGCGGCTGGTGATGTTCCGGCCGAAGCAACACCCAGGCCGGCGCCCGTCGATCTGGCGCAAACGCAAGAGGTGATTCAGGCCGCGCGCGATTCGGCCTTGATCGCCGAACGGCGGCTCTGGGATTCGCTGAACACCATCCATGACGGTTTCGCCGTCTTCGATGCCGACAAGCGCATGGTGGTGGCCAATCAGGCCTTTCTGAACCGCTTTCACGGATTGGATGAGGTGCGCCCCGGGGTGCGCTACAGCCGCCTGCTGGAGCTTCTGGCCTGGGAAGGCCGGATCGAACTGGGCGAACAGACCCCGGCCGACTGGGTGGCAGAGACGATCGAGCGGCTCAACACACCGAAAGGGCAGCCGCCGGTGCTGAACATGCAGGACGGAAAGGTCATCCGGCTGATGGTGCGCCAGGCCGGCGGCGGCGATGTTGTGGTGCTGTCGCGCGACATCACCGAGAGCGCCCGTCACGCGGCCGAACTGCAGGAGGCCCGATTGCACGCCGAGGCCGCAAGCCGGGCGAAAACCAGCTTCCTGGCCAACATGAGCCACGAGATCAGGACACC
>SKNG01000163.1 GCA_007120685.1 Paracoccaceae bacterium
GCGACATCACCGAGAGCGCCCGTCACGCGGCCGAACTGCAGGAGGCCCGATTGCACGCCGAGGCCGCAAGCCGGGCGAAAACCAGCTTCCTGGCCAACATGAGCCACGAGATCAGGACACCGATGAACGGCGTTGTCGGCATGGCCGAACTGCTGGCCGATACCGACCTGACCGACGAACAGCGGCTTTACGCCGAAACCATCCGTTCATCGGGCGAGGCGCTGCTGGCGATCATCAACGATGTGCTGGATTTCTCCAAGATCGAGGCCGACCGCCTGGTGATCCGCCCCGAACCCTTCGATCTGGAACGCTGTATCCACGAGGTGATGATCCTGCTGCAGGCCGGCGCGCGCCGGCAGTCCATCGACCTGATTCTGGACTATGACCTGTTCCTGCCGACCCGGTTCCTGGCCGATCCCGGGCGCATGCGCCAGGTATTGATGAATCTGATCGGCAACGCGGTCAAGTTCACCCGGGCCGGCCATGTGCTGATTCGCGTGGTGGGGATGGAGGCCGACGCGCAGGCGCATCAGCTTACCGTGACTGTCGAGGATACCGGTATCGGCATCGCGCCGGACCATCTGGAGGGTATCTTCGACGAATTCAGTCAGGTCGATGGGCAGGCCAACCGCCGGTTTGAGGGGACGGGGCTGGGTCTGGCGATCACCCGGCGGCTGGTGGAACTGATGGGCGGGCGCATCTGGGTGGAATCGGAGCTTGGCAAGGGATCGTGCTTCGGATTCTCGATGACCCTGCCGCTGGCCGAGGAGGATGGCGACGCGCCCGACGCGGCGATCATCGCCCGGCATGTACTGGTGGTCGACGATCAGGTGGTCAACCGCACCATCCTGGAACGCCAGCTTGGCGCGCAGGGGCTGGCGGTCACGCTTTGTGCCTCGGCCGAGGACGCCCTGGCGACGCTGGGGCAGCAGGTCGATGCCCTGCCCATCGATCTGGTGCTGACCGATCACCACATGCCCGGGATGAGCGGGCTCGATCTTGCCCTCCGTCTGCATGAGATGGACAGCGCGCTGCCGGTGGTGCTGCTCAGTTCCAACCCGGTGGACCTGCAGCGCCACCCGGGCGAGGCGCATCTGCGCGCGGTGCTGCAAAAGCCGGTGCTGCGCCGTGACCTGATCCGGCATCTGCAGGGCGAGGGGGCAGCGCCCTCGCCAGACAGCGAGCCAGAGGCGTCGGTCCAGGCCGGGCCACCCCACGATTCCTCGGCTCGGGCCATGCGCATCCTGACCGCCGAGGACAACCAGACCAACCGGCTGGTGCTGAAGAAGATGCTGTCCGGGCTGGATGTGGAACTGGACTTTGCCAGCAACGGCAACGAGGCGGTGGAGGCCTTCAAGCGCAGCGCGCCGGATCTGATCCTGATGGATATCTCGATGCCCGAGATGGACGGGCGCGAAGCGACCCGGATAATCCGCCAGCTGCCCGGAGGCGCGCAGGTGGCGATCATCGCGCTGACCGCCCATGCGCTGGAGGCCGACCGCGCCGATACCATCGCCGCCGGGATGGATCATCATCTGACAAAGCCGGTCCGCCGGCCGGTGCTGCTGGAACTGATCGAGCAATACCGCCCGGAAGACACGCGCCGGCTATCGCCCTCGATGCCGCAGACCGCTGCACCTGCCGGCATGACAGATCTGCCCGAGGAAGCGGGGCAGACCGCCGGCCCCGGCTGATGCACATATCCGGAAAGTGCCGGCGCGACGTGCCCTCGGCACAGCAGCATGCCTGCGGGTTACGTAACCGACGAAGGCTTCAATGCCGGCGAAGCAGCATGCTTCAGGCTGGGGAGGGGCAAATGGCCTTGGCGTAGCGGGTGGCAGGTGGTGAGTTCAGGCATGGGTGCGCGCGGGCATGCAGGACGACCCCCGTGTTGTGCCATGGTGCCGCCACCCGGCTGACGCCTGCAATCATTTCGTCCAACCGCGTTCGGGCAAGGTCGCAGACTGACCCCTCATGTCGATTTGGCACCGATTTGATACGCCGAGGGCGGTTGCTGGCATCGCGCGGGCCGGATGTCCCCGAGATCAGGCGAAAAGCTTGCGATCCGGCCGAAGCGGCGGACGGAGCAACCGGACGACTGATACAGCATCCGTTTCACCGGTTCGGTGCCTTGAGGCCTGTCACCGCCCGTGCTTCCCGAACCAATCAACCGGAACCCTTATGAGCGGTCAGACGAGGCGACGAAGCAACCCGATCCGATCAACGACGCCCCCAGTCTAAGGCGCGACCTTGTGCGCGGCTAGGGCGTGTCGCGTTTGCTCGTACACGAAAAAGATGAACGGGAGGGCATGCGACCTCCCGAAGCAGGTGCATGCCCGGGCAGCAAGCGGCCCGGGCAACACTGAATCCGATCCATCGCGACACGCCATAGAACATAGCGTTTCCTGCTTGAAGCGCCTTTCGTCGCAGGCGCAGGCGAGAAAGATCGGACGTGAAGCACCGGGCCATCATCCCGCGCTCGATGCACGGCAAAGCAGGGCCCTTTGCCCGCCAGCACGATGTGGCAACCGGTAATACCTGCGGCCCTTATCTCTGACTCGGGAAGGATTCCCTTTGACTTTTTGCTGTGCTTCCCTGTCTTCGCGACAGGGAGGTCGGTATGGCGGTTTCGATCACACGGACAGAGC
>SKNG01000086.1 GCA_007120685.1 Paracoccaceae bacterium
AGGCCAAAGGCGGTCAGGTTCAGATGAAAGCTGTCGGTCAGCGCGGCGAGGTCCACATCCTCGCCCGGGTCGATGCGCTGCAGATGCGGGACAAGTTCCGCAAGCGGGGTCAAGCCTTGCGGCTGGTCGGGCAGCAGGGTCAGGCGGCTGATCTGCCCCTCCAGCCCCAGAAGCCGCTGGGCGATGCCGATATCGACCAGCACCTGGCCGGGGGGCACCTCGGCGGCATCGATCAGCGGGAAGGGTGCCTCGCCCACGGCGCGGATCGTCTCGGGCGCGGCGAAGCCCTGGCCGGGGGGCGTCAGGAAACCGGTGGGGTCCTCGCCGGTCAGGTCGGTGGCGGCCACGCCGCCGGGGGCGGTCAGCGGCTCGATCCCCAAGAGGGTGACGCGCACTTCACCCAGATCGCTCCGCCCCTCCAGCACCGGCGAGACCTGCCAGCCGGCGCGGCGCAGGGCAATGAAATCGGCCTGGTCGATCAGGCCGGCGGGCGCTTCCAGCCGCGCCAGTTCCGCCTCGCCCAGCAGGGCGCCGGCGCGGTCATAGGCGGCGCGGGCCTCGGCGTTCAGCGCCTGCACCCCGGACCACAGCGCGGTGGCCAGCGCCAGCCCGGCCAGCAGCATGGCCAGTTGCACCGGATGGCGGCGCCAGTGGCCCAGGATGGCGGCCAGCGCGGCGCCGCTCATGGCGCCGGGTCCGGCGGGGCCAGTTGCCCGGCCGACAGGTGCAGCCGGTCGTCACAGCGTGCCGCCAGCCGGGGCGAATGGGTGACCAGCAGTAGCGCCGCGCCGGCATCGCGGCAGGTTTCCAGCAGCAGGTCCAGCACCGCGTCGCCGGTGGCCTCGTCCAGGTTGCCGGTGGGCTCGTCCGCCAGCACCACGGCGGGGCGCGCCGCCAGGCAGCGGCCGATCGCCACCCGCTGCTGCTGCCCGCCCGAAAGCTCTTCCGGGTAGCGCGACAGCAGCGACGACAGCCCCAGCCGGTCGGCCAGGGCCGCGACATGGGCGGGATCATGCCGCCCGGCCAGCCGCGCCTGAAAGGCGAGGTTGCTGCCCGCGTTCAGCGAGGGGATCAGATTGAACTGCTGAAAGATCAGCCCCAGCGTCCCCCGCCGCAATTCGGCGCGTGCGGGTTCCGGCAAGGCGGTCATGTCCTGCCCCTGCACCAGCACCCTGCCTTCATCCACCGGTTCCAGCCCGGCGCAGATGTGCAGAAGCGTGCTTTTCCCGCTGCCCGATTCGCCGGTCAGCGCCAGCGACCGCCCCGGCATTGCCGACAGATCGACCCCGCGCAGCACCGTGACCGGCCCTTCCCGCGTGGCGAAACGCTTGACCAGCCCGCAGGCCTGTAGCGCCGGCACGGGCTTGGCGGCTTGCGGCGCAACAGGTGGTGAAGCGCTATGAGCGGGGCGCATGTCGGTCATCGGCAAGTAATTGTACCCGGCCCGCCCGATGTCCAGCCTTGCCGCCAGCAAGCCGGTTGCAGGCTGTTCCAGTGGCCCGCATGCCTTACAAAGACGCCAGATGCGCCGCCAATCTTCCCGTCCTTTCCCTTGCTTGCCGGATTAATTCCCGCGCGTTTGCCCAAACAGGCGGCAAATGGAGCGAAAGCCACCGTTGGGGGTCGGTATTTCAATAACCGGTTGCAAAGCGGTCTGCGAGGCGTTTTACTTCACGCAACACGGCGAAAAGCCGGTCCAATGGGGAGAATGCGAGTGTCAGCGAACGGCACGGACGGATTCGTTGTCTTTGACAAGGTCCAGAAAAGCTACGACGGCGAATCGCTGGTTGTTAAGGATCTGAACCTCAGCGTCGCCAAGGGTGAGTTCCTGACCATGCTTGGTCCCTCGGGGTCCGGCAAGACCACTTGCCTGATGATGCTGGCCGGCTTCGAGACCGCCACCAATGGCGAGATCATGCTGGACGGCAGGCCGATCAACTCGATCCCGCCGCACAAGCGCGGGATCGGCATGGTGTTTCAGAACTACGCGCTGTTTCCGCACATGTCGGTGGGCGAGAACCTGTCCTTTCCGCTGGAAGTGCGCGGCATGGGCAAGTCGGTGCGCGAGCAGAAGATCAAGCGGGCGCTGGACATGGTGCAGATGGGGGCCTTTGCCAGCCGCCGCCCGGCGCAGCTTTCCGGCGGCCAGCAGCAGCGGATCGCGCTGGCCCGGGCGCTGGTCTTCGAGCCAGAAGTGGTGCTGATGGATGAACCGCTGGGCGCGCTGGACAAGCAGCTGCGCGAGCACATGCAGTTCGAGATCACGCGCCTGGCGCATGATCTGGGCATCACCACGGTCTATGTCACCCACGACCAGACCGAGGCGCTGACGATGTCGGACAATGTGGCGGTTTTCGATGACGGCCGCATCCAGCAGCTTGCCCCGCCGGACAAGCTGTATGAAGAGCCGGAAAACAGTTTCGTCGCGCAGTTCATCGGCGAGAACAACACGCTGGACGGCCGGATCAAGGAAATCAGGGGCGAGCATTGCGTGGTCGAGCTGGACAATGGCGAGATGATCGATGCGCGGCCGGTCAATGTCACCAAGGCCGGCGAGCGCACGCGGGTGTCGATCCGGCCCGAGAGGGTGGAGTCAAACCCTGAAAGGCTGCACCCGGATGCGCATCTGATCAAGGCCGAGGTGGTGGAATTCATCTACATGGGCGATGTGTTCCGCACCCGGCTGAAGGTGGCGGGGAACGAGAATTTCATCATGAAGTCCCGCAACGCCCCCGATCAGGTGCGCCACAAACCCGGCAGCACCATCGAGATCGGCTGGCTGCCAAAGGATTGCCGCGCGCTCGACATGCCGTCATGAGCGTGCGCCTGCCCTCCGGCTATGGTGCCGGGGGTGTGATCGGTGCCGGACAAGCTCCGGCTCGACAGTATCCAACCAAGGAGGTCATTCAATGACAAGGAAGATGAAGATTGCAGGGCTTGGCGCCGCAGTCAGCCTGCTGGCAATCAGCGCCGCGCAGGCCAATGATCCGGTTTCGCTGACCATCGTGTCCTGGGGCGGGGCCTATACCCAGAGCCAGGTGCGCGCCTATCACCAGCCGTGGATGGAGCAGAACCCGCATGTGACCATCATCAACGACGATGGTTCGGCCAATGCGCTGGCCGGCCTGCGCGCGCAGGCCCAGGCGGGCAACGTGACCTGGGACCTGGTGGACATGCTGCCCTCGGACGCGCAGCTGGCCTGTGACGAAGGCATCATCATGCCCATCGACCATGACGCCATGCTGGCCGCCGCGCCCGATGGCACGCCCGCCAGCGAGGACTTCCTGCCCGGCAGCCTGGGCGAGTGTTTCATCCCGCAGATCGTCTATTCGACGGTGCTGACCTATCGCCCGGATGCCTTCCCGGATGATGCACAGCCCAGCTCGATTGCCGATCTTTTCGATGTCGAGAACTTCCCTGGCCGCCGCGCGCTGCAGGATCGCCCGGGCACCAACCTGGAATGGGCGCTGTTCGCCGATGGTGTCGATCCCGATGACATCTACGACATGCTGGCAACGCCCGAGGGCGTGGACCGTGCCTTCGCCAAGCTGGACACGATCCGCGACCATATCGTCTTCTGGACCGAAGGCGCGCAGGCACCGCAACTGCTGGCCGATGGCGAGGTCGCCTTTGCCACCGGCTACAACGGCCGGATGTTCGATGCCATCGAGGTTGAAGGTCAGCCCTTCGAGATCATCTGGGATGGTCAGGTCGTCGAATGGGACGGCTGGGTGGTGCCCGCCGACGGGCCGAACCTCGACGCGGTGATGGAGTACCTCTACTTCGCCACCGACACCCAGCGGCTGGCCGATCAGGCGAGCTTCATCAGCTACGGTCCGGCGCGCGCCTCTTCGGCTGCGCTGGTGGGCGACCACGCCGATCTGGGCATCGACATGAACGAGCACATGCCGACCGCGCCCGAGAACTACTTCTCGCCGATCGTCCTGGATAACGATTTCTGGGTCGATTACGGCGACGAGCTGCGCGAGCGTTTCGCCAACTGGATGCTGCAGTAATCTGCGGCCATGCCGGGGTGCCACATAGGCGCCCCGGCCTTGCGACCTGGCAGAAAGACCGGGCCCAACCGGCGCCTTGCAACGGGGATGAAAGATGGTTCAGGCCGATGCCGGCGCGATGCCGCCCAGCACCACTACGACCACGGCACCGAAGGAAAAGCTGACCACGTCTGACGGTCGGTCGCTGAAAACCGCGCTGCGCCAGGCCGAACGTCGCCGGCGCATTGCCGCCTTCCTGCTGGTGGCGCCGCTTCTGTTCTTCATCCTGACCTTCTTCGTCTTTCCCATCGCCCAGATGATGTGGCGCAGCGTCGACAACCCGCAGGTGGTGCGCGCCCTGCCCAACACGCTGGAAGCGCTTTCCGGCTGGGATGGCCGCGACCTTCCGCCCGAAGAGGTCTTTGCCGCGCTGCATGCCGATTTCGTCGCCGACAGCGAGCGGCCGCGCCGCGAGCAGGCCATGGGTCCGCTGGGCGTGCGGCTGAACTACGAACTCAGCGCGGCGCGTGGCGCCATCTCCCGTACTGCCCGCCAGGCCCCGAATTTCGAGGCGCCCTTCCGCGACGCGTTCACCGATGCCCATCGCCTGTGGGGCGACCCGGCCCTGTGGCGCGTGATCCAGCGCGAGGGGCGAGCGCTGACCAGCGCCTATTACGTCGCAGCCCTGGACCGCCAGTTCGACGAATTCGGCAATATCGAGCTGCGCGACGAAAACCGGCGCATCTATATCTCGCTCTTCATCCGCACCATTCTTCTGTCCGTCGCCATCACCTTCCTGACCTTCCTGCTGGGCTTTCCGATCGCCTATTACCTGTCGATCCTGCCCATGCGATACGCCAACCTGCTGATGATCTGCGTGCTCTTGCCATTCTGGACATCGCTGCTGGTGCGAACATCGGCCTGGATCGTGCTGCTGCAACAACAGGGCGTCATCAACTCAACCCTGGTGGGGCTTGGTATCATCGGCGACGACAGCCGGCTGTCGATGATCTACAACATGACCGGCACCATCGTGGCGATGACCCATATCCTGCTGCCCTTCATGGTGCTGCCGCTCTATTCGGTGATGCGTACCATCCCGCCAAGCTACATGCGCGCGGCAAAAAGCCTGGGCGCAACCCCCTCTACCGCCTTCCGCCGGGTCTATTTCCCGCAGACACTGCCCGGCATCGGTGCGGGCGGCGTGCTCGTGTTCATCATCTCCATCGGCTACTACATCACGCCGGCGCTGGTGGGCGGTCAGTCCGGGCGCATGATCTCTAACGAGATTGCGCGCCACATGCAGCAATCGCTGAACTGGGGACTGGCCGCGGCGCTGGGGACGATGCTGCTGGTCGGCGTGCTGGTGCTCTACTGGCTCTATAACCGGCTTGTCGGCGCCGACAGCCTGAAGCTGGGGTAAGGAGACAAACACCATGGCCCTGCCCGCCTATGCCACCACCAAGGACAAGATCTGGTATTACACCTTCCGGGTGATCTGCTACGCCATCTTCTTCTTCCTGATGGCGCCGATCATGATCATGATCCCGCTCAGCTTCAACGTGCAGCCCTATTTCAGCTTCACCCCGGAAATGCTGAGGCTGAGCCCGGAAGGCTACAGCCTGCGCTGGTATCAGGACTTCCTGAGTTCGGACAGCTGGATGCGGTCGATCCGCAACTCCTTCATCATCGGCATCGCCTCCACGGCGCTGGCCACCACGCTTGGCACGCTGGCCGCGCTCGGCCTGTCGCGGTCGGAGATGCCGTTCAAGGGGGCGATCATGGCGCTCCTGATCTCGCCCATGATCGTGCCGCTGATCATCTCGGCGGCGGGGATGTTCTTCTTCTTCTCGCAGATCAACATCTCCGGGACCTATCTGGGCGTGATCCTGGCCCATACCGCGCTGGGCACGCCCTTTGTCATCATCACCGTGACCGCAACGCTGGTGGGCTTCGACCATTCGCTGACCCGTGCGGCGGCCAGCCTTGGTGCCTCGCCCTCGCGCGCCTTCTTCAAGATCACCATGCCGTTGATCCTGCCCGGTGTGATCTCCGGCGCGCTCTTTGCCTTCATCACCAGTTTCGACGAGATCGTCATCGTGCTGTTTGTCGCCGGCCCCGGCCAGCGCACCATCCCGCGCGAGATGTGGTCCGGCATCCGCGAGGACATCAGCCCCACTATCCTGGCCGTGGCCACGCTCATGGTGCTCTTGTCGGTGCTCTTGCTGCTGGTCATCGAACTGTTGCGCCGGCGCAGCGAACGGCTGCGCGGGTTGTCGCCGGGCTGACGTCCGGCGGCCTGACCGCGCCAGGCACGACCCATGGATCGCCGAAAGCCACGCGGCTTTCGGCGAATTCACGTCACATTCGTGTTCTTTCGTTGGCACATGGCTTGGAAAATGGCTAAACTGCGCGCAAAGCAAACAGCGCGGCGCAGATAAAGGCCGCGTATAACCATGGACCGAGCAGACACATGGAAACCACCGCCCTCGCCGCTGGCAGCGAGATCGATTTCTCGTTCATGTCCCTATTCTTTCGCGCCACGCTGACCGTCAAACTGGTGATGATCGGGCTGATCATCGCCTCGATCTGGTCCTGGGGCGTGATCATCCAGAAGCATCTGACCTATCGCCGCAAGCGCGCCCAGTCCGAGGCATTCGACGCCGCCTTCTGGTCCGGCGAGCCGCTGGACGCGCTTTATGCCCGCATCGGCCCTGAACCCGCCACGGCGTCCGAACGCATCTTCGCCGCCGGCATGGCCGAATGGCAGCGCTCGCACCGGCAGGACGGCGGGTTGATCCCCGGCGCGGCGCAGCGCATCGACCGGTCCATGGATGTGGCCATCGACCGTGAGTCGCGCCAGTTGAACAGCAACCTGACAGTGCTGGCCTCGGTCGGCTCTGCCGCGCCCTTCGTGGGGCTGTTCGGCACCGTCTGGGGGATCATGCACGCCTTCCAGGAAATCGCCGTGATGCAATCGACCAGCCTGGCGGTGGTGGCGCCGGGCATCGCCGAGGCCCTGCTGGCCACCGCGCTGGGGCTGGCGGCGGCGATCCCGGCGACGATCTTCTTCAACAAGCTCAGCGATGACAGCGACGCCATCACCTCGGGCTACGAGCAGTTTGCCGATGAGTTCGGCACGTTGCTGTCGCGCAATCTGGACGGCTGACATGGGCGCGCAACTGATGAAACGCCAAGGCGGCACCGGCACCAGACGTCGGCGCGGCCGATCCGGGGGGCGGATGTCGGAAATCAACGTCACGCCCTTTGTGGACGTGATGCTGGTGCTCTTGATCATCTTCATGGTCGCCGCGCCGATGCTGACCGTTGGCGTGCCGATCGAGCTGCCACGTACCGCAGCCGGCGCACTGCCGGCCGAGCAGGAAGAACCGCTCAGCCTGACTCTGACCGCCGACGGGCGGATAATGATCCAGGAAACCCCGGTGGCTTCGGATGACCTGATCCCGACGCTGCGCGCGGTGGCGGCGGAACGGGCCGACGACCGGCTGTTCCTGCGCGCCGACGGGGTGATCCCCTATGAGCGGGTGATGCAGGTGATGGGGGCGCTCAATGCCGGGGGCTTCCGCACTATCGGGCTGGTCACCGATACCGGCGGCCCCGGCCTTGGCGCCGAGCGCGAACGCTGAGGGTTTCGCCCGGGGCGTCCCCGGGGCATCCATGACGGCTGACCGAAGGGGCGGGCCGAAGACGGTGACGGAATGAACACGGGCCAGAAGATATCGTTGGCGATGCATGGCGGGTTGATCCTGGCCGTGGTGCTGGCCGATGCCTTCAGCACGCCGCGCGCAGACCGCACGCCGGCGGTGACCGATGTGTCGCTGGTCTCGGCGGCGGAATTCGCGGCGATGTTCGGTCAGCCGGCGCCGCAAATGCCGACCGCCACGCCCGAGCCAGCGCCCGAACCAGGGTCCGAACCGATACCTGCCGCGCCCGCACCGGACCCCGAACCCGCGCCCCCGCCCCCGCCCCCGCCTGAGCCAGAGGCAGCGGCCCCGGCCGAACCCGCCCCGCCGCAGGATGGTACCGAGGATCAGCGGCAGGCCGCGGTGGTGGCGCCCGAGCCATCGCCCCCAGATGCCAGCCTGCGCCCGGTGCAGCGCCCGGCCGAGCGGGTGGCACCAGAGCCGGTTCCAGAGCCCGAGCCCGAGGTGGAGATCGGCCGCGTCGATCAGCCCGCCGTTACACCCGAGGAAGAGGCCAGCGAGCCCGCCCCCGAGGCGCTGCCCGAACAGGAGCCCACGGCGCGCGAGGCCGCGGCCACCGAAACCGTGACCGAGGCCACCGAACTGAGCGAGACCGAAGCGCCCCGCCGCACCGCCACCGCGCCCGAGGTCAGCCTGCGCCCCGAACGCCGCCCCGCGCGCCCGCCCGCGCCCCAGACCGAACCGCAAGCCGAACCGCCGACCACCACCCAGACCGCGCGCCCCGCGCCCGACCCCGACGAAACGCCCCCGCCGCCGGCACAGTCCGAGCCGCGCGCCGATGCCATCGCCGATGCGCTGGCCGAGGCGCTGAGCGGGCAGGACACATCGCCCGCACCCGGCGCCGGCGGGACGACGACTGGCGGGCTGACCCAGGCCGATATCGACATGCTGCGCCTGTCGGTCGAGGACTGCTGGAACGTCGGTGCGCTCTCCACCGAGGCGATGAACGTGGTGGTCACCATCGGCTTCGAGATGACACCCGATGCCCGCCCCGTGCCCGGCACGATCCAACTGGTCGAGGCCTCTGGCGGCGGACCGGTTGCGCAGAGCGGCGCCTTCGAGGCCGGTCGCCGGGCGATCATCGAATGTGGTACAAACGGCTACGGATTGCCGTCGGATCTGTTCGAGGCCTGGCGGCAGGTGGAGATTACCTTCAATCCTGCAAGGATGAGTTTCAGATGACCGATATCGCCCGCCGCCCCTTCCTTGGCCTGCTGGCCGGTTTCGCCGCCGCGCCGCTGCCGGCGCTTGCGCAGTCCGGCCCCCTGCGCATCGAGGTTACCGAAGGCGTGATCGAGCCCGTGCCCTATGCCATCCCCACCTTTCTGGCCGAGGGCAGCGGCGCCCAGGGTCATGCCGAGGGCATCACCCGCGTGATCGCGGCGAATCTGTCAGGCACCGGGTTGATGCGCGAGATTCCCGCCGACGCGCATATCGGGCGGATCAGCAGTTTCGACAGCCCGGTGCAGTTTTCCGACTGGCGCGCGATCAACGCCCAGGCGCTGATCACCGGCGCCGTGCAGACCCAGGGGCAGAACCTGAGCGTGCGGTTCCGGCTGTTCGATGTGGTTTCCGGCCAGCAGATGGGCGACGGGCTGCGACTGGACGCGCGCGCCGACGCCTGGCGGCGGGTGGCGCACCGGGTGTCCGATCAGGTCTATACCCGCCTGACCGGCGAGAGCGGCTATTTCGACAGCCGGGTGGTGTTCATCGCCGAAAGCGGCCCGCGCGAGAACCGGCGCAAGCAGGTGGCAATCATGGATCAGGACGGCGAGAACGTCCAGTTCCTGACCGATGGCAGCGCGCTGGCCTTCGCGCCGCGCTTTTCGCCCAGCGGAGACCGGATCCTGTTCACCAGCTACGAGAGCGGCTTTCCCCGCATCTATCTGATGGATCTGGCCAACCGCCGGCGGCAGGTGATCGGCGACCAGCCCGGCACGATGACCTTTGCGCCCCGCTTCTCGCCCGATGGCGGGTCGATGATCTATTCGCTGTCAGAGGGCGGCGCCACCAATCTTTACGTGCTGCAACTGTCCAGCGGGCAGCGGCGACGGCTGACCAGTTCCTCGGCCATCGACACCGCGCCCAGCTATTCCCCTAACGGCCAGCAGGTGGTGTTCGAAAGCGACCGCAGCGGCACATCGCAGCTTTACGTGATGCCGTCGGGCGGGGGCGAGGTGCGGCGCATCAGCACCGGGCAGGGGCGCTATTCGACCCCGGTCTGGTCGCCGCGCGGCGATCTGATCGCCTTTACCAATTCGCGCGGCGGGCGCTTCCATATCGGCGTCATGCGCACCGACGGGTCCGGCGAGCGGCTGCTGTCGGCCTCGTTCCTGGACGAGGGGCCGACCTGGGCGCCGAACGGCCGGGTGATCATGTTCACGCGCGAGGCGGCGGGGGCCGATCCGATGCTGATGTCGGTGGATATCACCGGCCGCAACCTGCGCCGCATTCCCACGCCCGGGCCGGCCTCGGACCCGGCCTGGTC
>SKNG01000440.1 GCA_007120685.1 Paracoccaceae bacterium
GATGATGCGGGACCTGAACGCCGATGGCGCGGCCGGCAATGCCGCCGCCGCCACGGCCGAGACCGGGCGGCAGATCGTCGAACACGCCGCCGCGCGCTATGCCACGCTGCTGGAAGAGGTCGCGCGCCATCCGATCCCGTTTCAGGCAGGGCGCGCATGAACCTGCAGGCGGCAGGCACCGGCCTCTGGCTGGACAACGCCCGCGTGCCGGCGGCGCTGGCCGAAGGCTTCGCGCTGCGCGATGTCGACGCGGGGACCGGGCTGGCGACGGCGGATCTGGGGGTCAACCGCGATGGCAGCTTTGGTGCCCCGCCCGCTGGCGCGCGGCGGATCGACCTGCAAGGCCGCCTGGTGCTGCCGGCCTTCGTCGATTCGCATGTCCATCTGGACAAGGCCTATACGGTGGCGCGCGCCGGCCTGCCCGATGGCGGGTTGCTGGCGGCGGTCAGGCTTGCTGGCGCGGATGCCGAAAACTGGACGGTGGCGGATCTGGAAAGCCGCATGGAGCGCGCGCTGGTCCGCGCCCATGCCAACGGCACCGCCGCCATGCGCACGCATCTGGATACGCCGGTGCCGCCGCTGCAATGCGCCTCCTGGCAGGTGCTGGGCCGCTTGCGGCAGGGCTGGCGCGGGCGGCTGGATATCCAGGCGGTGGCGCTGATGGCGCTGGAACGGGTAGATGACGCCGCCGATTACGCCGAACGCTGCCGGCAGATCGCCGCGCTGGATGGCGTGCTGGGGGCGTTCATCGCGCCGGGCATGGCGACTGCGGCGCGGCTGGACCGGCTGTTCGAAATGGCCGCACGGCACGGGCTGGCGGTCGATTTCCACGTTGACGAGACGCTGGACCCGGAAGCGCGCGGGCTGGAGATGATCTGCGACAGCCTGGCGCGCACCGGCTTCGACGGCCCGGTGATGGCCGGCCATTGCTGTTCCCTGGCCACGATGCCACAGGCCGACCGGGCGCGCATCATCGCCAAGGTGGCGGCCTGCGGGGTGCATGTCGTTTCGCTGCCCCATTCCAACCTCTTCCTGCAAGACCGCCGCGCCGGCACCACCCCCCGCCACCGTGGCCTGACGGCGGTGCAGGAGTTGCGCGCGGCCGGCGCCTCGGTCCACTTTGCATCCGATAACGTGCAGGATCCCTTCTACCCCTATGGCGACTATGACATGGTTGAGGTGTTCCGCTCCGGTGTGCAGACCGCGCAACTGGAGGCCGATCTTGGCGTCTGGCTTGCCGGGCAGTGCATCGAGGCCGCGAGGGCCTGCGGTTTTGGCGGTCTCGGGCGCTTGATACCCGGTGGTCACGCCGATGCGATAGTCTTTCAGGCGCGCGATCTGCTTGATCTGATGAGCCGGCGTGCCGGCCCGCGTCTGGTCATCCGTCAGGGCGTCCCGGTCCGGCCTGACCGCGCCGATCTGTCCACCCTTCTGACAGAGGAGGTCCGATGACCGCCGATATCGCCGCCTGCCGGCAGGCCCTTGCCCATCTGGACATCGACGACGACCCCAGAACGGTGTTGCAGAAAAGCCGGGATTTCTACTGGTACAGCCCCATCCTGAAAGGGCAGTTGCAGCACGTCACCGCCGATTTCGTGGTCGCCCCGCGCAATCTGGAAGAGCTTCGTCAGGTGCTGGCCACCTGCTGGCGGCACGATGTCCCGGTCACCACCCGTGGCGCCGGGACCGGCAACTATGGCCAGGCGATGCCGCTTTCCGGCGGCGTGGTGCTGCACATGAAGCATCTCAACCGCATCCTGCATATCGGCGCGGATCATTTCATCGCCGAAGGCGGCGCGGTGATCGAACATATCGACAAGGCCCTGCGCGCGCAGGGCAAGGAGATCCGCCTTTTCCCCTCCACCACCGCCACGGCCACCATCGCCGGGTTCATCGCCGGCGGGTCCAGCGGCGTCGGCGCCATCCGCTGGGGGGGGCTGCGCAACCCTGCGAACATCCGTCGGCTGCGGCTGATGACCATGCAGGAAGAACCGCAGATCATCGACCTGACCGGCGCCGAGGACATCGCCAAGGCGGCGCATGCCTATGGCGTCAACGGCGTCATCGTCGAGGTGGAAATGCCCGCCGATCCGGCTGAAGACTGGGTCGATGTGCTGATCGGCACCGAAACCTTCGAGGGCGCCTGCGATCTGGCCCTGGCGCTGGGCAATGACGACGCGCTGCTCAAGCGCATGCTCTCGGTCTTCGAGGCGCCGATTCCCGCGCTCTACTTCCTGCGCCACCGCCCGCATCTGGATGCGGGCGAGGCGCTGCTGGCGGCGACGGTCTCGCGCCAATCGTTGCCGCGTCTTGTCGCGGCGATAGACGCCACCCCGGGCGCCACGCTGCGCCTGCGCTACGATCAATTGCCCGAGGGCGCCAACCTCTCTGCCGCCTATGAACTGGCCTGGAACCACACCACCCTGCGCGCGCTGCGGGTCGATCCCACGGTGACCTATCTGCAGATGATGCTGCCGCGTCCGGTGATGTTTGACCGGATCCGCGCCATCAAGGACCGCTTCGGCGACGAATTGCTGCTGCATTTCGAATTCACCCGCTTCGACGGGGTGGTCACGCCCGTGGGCCTGCCCATCGTGCGCCATACCACCAACGCCAGGCTGGAAGAGATCATCGCGGTGC
>SKNG01000292.1 GCA_007120685.1 Paracoccaceae bacterium
GCAACAGCGGCGCCCGCGCCGCGGCCAGCGCGGTATCGGTGGCGCTGGCGGTGTCGCGCGGGGTGACGCGGTCCAACGCAACGCTGACCAGCACCGCGCGCACGCGGGTGTTCCTGTCGCGAGACATTGCCGCCGGCCGCTTTGCCTTCCTGGCCGAGGGGCGCGATCGCAGCGCGGTGACCTCGGTGGTGGGCCGTGGCGCCTTCGGCGTATCGGACGCGGCCGTGGCGACGCTGATCGTCGAGCCGACGACCGAGGTCCTGTTGCGTGGCACCGGCTCCATCAGCGCGCGCGGCAGTGTGGATATCAACGCCAACCGCGACAGCCGGTTCGACAGCCGGGTCGATACCACGCGGGTGGCTGTGCTGAACTTTGGCCGAGGGCGTGCAGAAACCACAGTCACCCCGCGCCTGACGATTGGCATCCGCAACGACATCACCGCACCGACCATCGCCATCGACGGCACGCAGCAGTTGCGCCGTGACCCGGGCGATGGCTTTACCGGCCGCGCTGCCAGTGGTTTCCTGCTGGATGTGCCGACGATGCGCAGCGACACGGAAGTCAGCTATGTCAGCAACCTGCGGCTGACCGGTGCCACGCTGCGCGACAGCGGCGACCGTAACGTACAGGGCGAAGGCATCTCGGTCCGGCTGTACAACGACGCGCAACTGCGCGACCTGGTGCTGGACGAAAGCAGTGCCGTGGCCTCCTTTCCGCGCGCGCGGGCGGAGATGACGGTCACCGGCGCCAGCACCATTCGGCTGAGCAACCATCTCAACCAGGCCGCCGGGATCTTCAGCGAGCGCGACATCGTGCTTGCCAACCGCAACGATGTCGACGCCCGCGCCGAGGCGATAGTGCTGGCCAGCGGCACGGGAGGCTTCCCCCGGGGCCGGACGATCACCGATGTGACCGTCACCCCGCTGATCGACCTGCGCGACGGCAGCGTCCTGTCCTCCTCTCGCGGGGATGTGCGCCTTCTGGCCGGACGCGACGCTGCCGCGCGGCAAACTGTCGCCGCGGTGGCCGAACTGCGCGCCTTCAACGCCGTCAACGACCCGCTGTCGCGCGCCATGGTCGGGTCCGAGGCCAGCGCCACCATCGCCCCGCGCATCGCCATCGGCCCCGATGCCCGCGTCACCGCCGCGCGCGATGTCACGCTGATCGCCGACGCCGGCAACCGCACGGTCTGGGGTTACTTTTCCGTCTATCGCATCACGTTGCTGAATGCCCTGCCCGTCGCTTTTGGCCTTGCCGATATCAACGACATACCGATCAACCGCGAGGGTGGCGACAACACCCTGATCCGCGACGAACAACTGCATGTCGACGGGCGCGTGCGCGCCGGGGCCTATGCCAACCAGGCCATCGCCATTGACAGCAACTACAACGTGACGCGCGAAGGTGCGGCGGCCGAGGATGTCAGTATCACCGTGGCCGAGGGCACGGAGCGCAACGCCGAACTGGCCGCCTTCATCGCCTCGCGCCAGGCCGCGCTGGCCGATCTGGCCGATGCCACCAGCGCCGATGCGCTGGCCCTGCGCGCCCGGCTGCAGATAGAGATCGACAGCCTGAACACCCAGCTTGACCTGCTGGGCGGCCCCGGTGCCACGGGCGACGTGATCAGCGTCAGCCCGCTCTTCGCCACCGGGGGCAATATCGACATCCGCGCCGGCGCCGTGTCCGGCACGGGCTGGCTGGTAGCGCGGGGCGATGCCAGCATCGAGGTGCTGAACGAATCGCCCGCCAGCATGCGCATCCAGGGCGCGCGCATCCCCTTCCGCCCGGGCGGCGAGATCCGGGTCAACGCGGTGCCGGTGCGCACCAACGTCCAGATCGGCGAGCAGGCATCGGACGGGCCGGCGCCGGCGATGTCTTTCATCAACGCCGTGTCCTCGGAAGTGAACGAGCCGCTCATTTCGCTGCGCGGCACGCATGTCGAACTGGGCGGCGGGCTGCCTGCCGATCTGATCATCACCGGTGATGTGGAAAACCTGACCGGCAGTATCGAGATCACCACGCTGGACGGCTCGGTCCTGGTGCTGGGGGCCGAGGTGGCGGGCCGGTCGGTGATGATCAGCTCTGGCGGGGATTTCCTGCTTTCGGCCGGGCCGGGCGTGACCAGCCCGGTGCGTGACCCGGCGGGGCTTTACCGCGACTTCTTCGCCACGCGCGAGAACATGTCGGCTGCCGCCTATCAGGGCTATCTGCGCTCGATCGGCATCAACCTGCCCAGCATCTTACCCGGCAGCGCCGCCGATGACGCCTGGAACAGCTTTGCCGACCAGAACCCCGGCTGGTCGGTGGACACCCTGACCCCGGGCCGCATCCGGGCCTCGGGCAATGTATATATCTATGCCGACACGCTGAACATCGACGGACTGATCCAGTCCGGCGAAACCGACTGGCAGCTGTCCATTCACCAGCACCTTCGCCAGCGGATGGAAGGACTGACCGCGGCCGAGATCGGCGGGCGTGACCGCATCCTGCTCTACGATCCCAACAGCACCGTTCCCCAGATCGGCCGCGAGGGCACGCCGGACCTACTGCCGCTGGGCCCCGGTGGCCAGCTGTTGCCGGCTTTGGTGCCCTTGATCCAGGGCAACGCCTCGGTCTGGTACAATGTCGCAGAGGGCA
>SKNG01000303.1 GCA_007120685.1 Paracoccaceae bacterium
AGGATATTGGGGAAGCTCTTGTCGTCGCGCAGCAGCACATTGTAGACGGGCTTCAACTGCTTGATCAGGTTCTGTTCCAGCAGCAGCGCCTCGGTCTCGGTGCGCGTGGTCAGGAACATCATCGAGGCGGTTTCGCGGATCATCCGGGCGATGCGCCCCGAATGGCCCGAGGGGCGGGCATAGTTCGACACCCGCGCGCGCAGGTTGCGCGCCTTGCCGACATAAAGCACGCGCGATTGCGCATCGAGCATCCGGTAAACCCCGGGCGAGCCGTCAAGCGTCTTCACCAGCGACTGGATCAGCGCGTGCCCGGTCAGCCCCGGTGTTTCCGGCGGTGCCGAGGCCCCGGTCACGGCCGGGGTGCCGCTGTCGGTGTCGTCATCGATCATGGGGCGGGTGTCGTGTCACGCTGATTCCCCCTTCGCTGCACCCGACGCGCGCGGAAATCAAGGCGAAAGCTGTCCACGAATTCTGGGGATAACTCTGTGGGCGGCCCGGTGGGTTCAGAGGATTCTCGTTGTTTCAAGCGGCCTTCCCGGCGTTGCCTGTTTTTTAAGCAATTACATAACAGTTTGAAAAATATAGGAATAATAAAACACCAAAAGCAAGCCTATGAATTTCCGAAGGTTTCCTGACGTTTCTGTGACATTCCGTTGCGCGGTGGACAAGCGCCGGCGCTCTGCCTGGAGGCGGGCATTTCGCGATGCTACTCAACCCCGAGCACATCTGGTGTTTCCCAGGCCAGATGCTGCCCGCCATCGAGGCAAAGAAGCTGTCCCGTAACCGAGGGCGCATCAAGGAAATAGCCCAGCGCGGCGTCGATATCGGCCGTGTTCGCCCCGCGCTGCAACAGGCAGGCGGCGCGCTGTTTGGCGAAATGCGCCGCACTCTGCCGGCCGCCCCGCAGCGTCGGGCCGGGGCCGATAGCGTTGACCCGGATCGCCGGGGCCAGCGCCTGTGCGGCAGTGCGGGTAAAGGCCCAGAGACCCATCTTGGCAATGGTGTAGGTCATGTATTCCGGCGTCAGCTTGCGCACGCGCTGGTCGATCATGTTGACCACGAGGGCGCGGGCCCGAGGCTCGCCGGCTTCGTCCGGGGCGGCGGGCAGCGCCTGACGGGCAAAGGCCTGGGTCAGCACGAAGGGTGCGCGCAGGTTCGACCCGATGTGGCGGTCCCAGCTTTCCGGCGTGGCGGTGAAAATGGTGTCATGCTCGAAGATCGAGGCATTGTTGACCAGCACGCCCAGCGGCACCCCCAGCGCCTGCGCGGCATCGGGCACCAGCGCGGCCATCGCGCCCTCGTCCAGCAGGTCGGCCCGCAGGATGACGGCCTTGACCCCCAGCGCGCGGGCCTCGCTGGCGGTCGCCTCGGCTTCGTCACGGCTGCTGGCGTAGTGCAACGCCACGTCATGCCCTCGCCCGGCCAGATACAGCGCCATCGACCGCCCCAGCCGCTTGCTGGCACCGGTTACCAGCGCCCCGCCCGTGATTGCCCCTGACATCTCATGCTCCTGCCGTCATCGAGGTAAACAGAAACAGGACATAGCCCAGATAGAGCGAAAGCAACACCGCGCCCCACAGCCGCCCGATGGACCGCCCGCCGTAGATGAAGGCGCCGATCAGCGCCGAGGTGCCCAGCATGACCCACAGATCGATCCGCAGCATTTCGGCCGGCACGGGGATGGCGCCGAACAGCGAGGCCACGCCGACGATGCCCAGCAGGTTGAACACGTTCGATCCCAGCACATTGCCCAACGCCACGCCCGCTTCGCGCCGCCAGGCGGCAGCGGCGGTGGTGGCCAGTTCCGGCAGCGAGGTGCCGACGGCAACCAGCGTCAGCCCGATCACCGCCTCGCTGACCCCCAGCGCGGTGGCGATGTTCACCGATCCCAGAACCAGAAAATGCGCCCCCAGCGGCAGGCCGATCAGCCCCAGCGCCAGGTAGAGCGCGATCCGCGCGCCCGAGATATCGTCCTCGGCCCCTTCCAGTTCCATCGTCGCCGCGCGTTCGGTTCTGGCGCGGATGAAGCAATCGCCCAGCATCAGCGCCAGGCCGGTCAGCAGCACCAGCCCCAGCCACCAGGTGAAGGTGCCGGTAAAGGCCAGTGCGATGAACAGCAGGCTGGCCGCGATCATGATCCAGAAATCCCGCGCCAGCCCGCGATCCACCGCCACGGCGGCGATGAGCGCGGGCAGGCCCAGCACCAGCAGCACATTGGCGATGTTCGATCCCACCACATTGCCCAGTGCCAGTGTCGGCGCCCCGGCCAGCACCGCCTTGACCGAGACGAAAAGCTCGGGCGCCGAGGTGCCGAAGCTGACCACGGTCAGGCCCACGATCAGCGCCGGAATGCCCAGTTTAAGACTCAGGTTGACAGCGCCCTTGACCATCACGTCACCGGCCAGAACCAGCACCGCCAGGCCGCCCAGGACCATCCCGATGTCCAGCATGATCAGCGCCAGTCGCAGTCGCTGCGGTCACAAGGGGTTGTCCGGCCGCCCATGTTCACGCGCTTGCAGGTGGGGCAGCGCAACTGGTCCAGCGCGGTGCGGCCGGGCGGACGGCCCAGCCGCAGCAGTTTCTGCAGGCTGGCCATGACCAGCATGAAGATCAGGAAGATGGAGACGATCTTCA
>SKNG01000280.1 GCA_007120685.1 Paracoccaceae bacterium
GTCCTTCGGCTCGCTGGGCGGGCCGGAGCGGCGCACCGAGATTGTCACGCTGGCCAGCGGGCATGAGGAGCGCAACAGCCCCTGGGCGCAGGCGCGGCGGCGCTATGATGCGGGGCTGGGGTTGCGCTCGCTGGATGACATCGAGCGGCTGATCGCGTTTTTCGAGGCCCGGCAGGGTATGCTGCACGGGTTTCGCTGGAAGGACTGGGCGGATTACAAGTCCTGCCCGGCCTCGGCTGCGGTCAGCGCCTTTGACCAGCATCTGGGCAATGGTGACGAGCAGAAGAAGGATTTCCAGCTGGTCAAGACCTACCGATCCGGGTTGCAGGGCACGGTGCGGGTGATCGCGCGCCCTGTCGTCGGCACGGTGCGGGTGGCCGTGGGGGGGATCGAGCGGAAGGAGCTGATCGACTGGGTGGTGGATAGCACGACCGGGGTGGTGAGCTTCTTCGATGCCCCCGCCGAGGCGGCCGAGGTGACGGCCGGATTCGAGTTCGACGTGCCGGTTCGGTTTGACACCGACCTGATCCAGGTCTCGGTGGCGTCGTTCCAGGCCGGCGACGTGCCGCGCGTGCCGGTGATCGAGGTGCGGGCATGACGATGGAGCGCGCGACGACGCGGGCGCGGGCCTGGGCGCTGACCCGCGCCGACGGGGTGGTGATGGGGTTTACCGACCATGACCGGGATCTGACCTTCGAGGGCGTGCTGTTCCGGGCCGATACGGGGATGACCGCGCGGGCGCTGCTGCAGGCCACCGGGCTGGCGGTGGACAATACCGAGGCGGCCGGGGCGCTGCGTGACGGGGGGCTGACCGAGGCCGACATCGCCGCCGGGCGCTATGACGGCGCGGGGCTGGTGATCTGGGAGGTGGACTGGGCCGATGTGACCGACCGGCGGGTGCTGTTTCGCGGTAGCTTGGGCGAGATCACCCGGGCAGGTGGCGCCTTTCGGGCGGAGTTGCGGGGGCTGACCGAGCCCCTGAACCGGGCCGGAGGGCGGGTCTTCGGGGCGCTGTGTCCGGCGGTGCTGGGCGATGCAGCTTGCGGGTTCGACCTGGAGACGCCGGGTTTCGCGGCCGAGGTGGCGGTGCTGGCGGTGGCGGAGGGCGGCGCGGTGCTGCATCTGCCGCCGCTGGAGGATTTCGCGCCGAACTGGTTTGCCGAGGGGCGGGTGGTCTTTCTGGGCGGCGCGGCCGGGGGGCTGGTCGGCTTCGTGCGGCGCGACGAGCCGGGCGCGGGCGAGGGTGGCGCGCGGCGGGTGGAGCTGTGGTCGGCGCCCGGCGCGGTGCCGGTGGCGGGGGACGCGCTGCGCATCGAGGCGGGCTGCGACAAGCGGTTCGACACCTGCCGGGTGAAATTCGCCAACCAACTGAGCTTTCAGGGCTTTCCGCATGTTCCGGGGGATGACTGGCTGCTGGCCGTGCCGCGGGTGGACGGGCCGAACGAGGGCGGGCGGCGCCAGTGAATATGGCGGTGCGCGCGCAGGTGGCGGCGTTGGCGCGGGACTGGGTCGGCACGCCCTATGTGGCCGGGGCCTCGGTGCAGGGCGCGGGCTGCGACTGTCTGGGGCTGGTGCGGGGCATCTGGCGGGCGGTGCATGGCGCCGAGCCGGAGACGGTGCCGCCCTATGGGCCGGGCTGGGCCGATCTGGCGCGGGGCGAGCCGCTGGGCGAGGCGCTGGCGCGGCATATGGCGGTGGTGCCGGCGGGGACCGTGATGGCGCCCGGGGAGGTGCTGCTGTTTCGCCTGCGCGCGCGCGGCGCGGCGAGCCATCTGGGGGTGCTGGTGGATACCGGCGTGAGCCCCCGTTTCGTTCATGCCTGGGAGCGGCACGGGGTGGTGGAAAGCGCGCTGAGCCGCCCCTGGGCGCGGCGGCTGGCGGGGCGGTTTGTGATGGGGTGAGGCGGGTCATCGGCAAAGCCTGGCCGAGGGGGGCTTTGCCCCCCGTCCCGCCGCGCAGGCGCGGCGGGCCTCCCCCCAGCGTATTTGGGGCAAGATGAGGGGGCGCCGTGAAGCCAGATTTCCAGAGGGCGCGCGCGAGATGCGGGCGGCGCATGGTCAAATCGGTTGGCGGTCTGTCCTGCCACATAGGTGAAGATCAGGCTGTAGCCTGTTGAAGGAAAACAAGGAAACCTGAACGATGGCAACACTGGTTCTTTCGGCGGCCGGCGCCGCCATCGGCAGCGGCGTCAGCACTGGCGCCTTTCTGGGCGGCACGCTGGGCCTCAGCGGCGCGGTCATCGGCCGCGCGGCCGGCGCCGTGCTGGGCCGGGCGATCGACCAGCGGTTGCTGGGCCTCGGGTCGGCGCCGGTGCCTGGCGGCCGGATCGAGCGGCTGCGGCTGACGGGCGCCGGCGAGGGCGTCGCCCTGCCGCGCGTCTGGGGGCGGATGCGGGTGCCGGGGCATGTGATCTGGGCCTCGGATTTTCTGGAGATCCCGGGCCGCTCACGCCGCTCGAAGGGCGGGCTGGGGCCGCGCCAGACGGAAGAGTCGCGCTATGTCATCAGCCTGGCCGTGGCGCTGTGCGAGGGCGAGGTCACCGGTCTGGGCCGTATCTGGGCCAACGGGGTGGAGATAGCCCCGCGCGACATGGTGATCCGGCTTTACCACGGCACCGCCGACCAGTTGCCCGA
>SKNG01000101.1 GCA_007120685.1 Paracoccaceae bacterium
GCTGATCGCGCCGTCGGTCAAGGCCGGCGACCGGGTGCTGTTCGGCAAGTGGTCCGGCACCGAGGTCACCATCGACGGCGAAGAACTGCTGATCATGAAGGAAGGCGACATCCTGGGCATCGTCGACTGATCCCCGGGGTTTCTGCCCATCCTCTGAAACGTCAAACAAATCAGGAGCATCCGACATGGCTGCCAAGGAAGTAAAGTTCCACACCGACGCCCGCGACCGCATGCTGAAGGGCGTCAATGTCCTGGCCGACGCGGTGAAGGTCACGCTGGGCCCCAAGGGCCGGAATGTGGTGATCGAGAAAAGCTTCGGCGCGCCGCGCATCACCAAGGACGGCGTGACCGTCGCCAAGGAAGTCGAGCTTTCCGACAGGTTCGAGAACATGGGCGCGCAGATGGTCAAGGAAGTGGCCAGCCGCACCAATGACGAGGCCGGCGACGGCACCACCACCGCCACCGTTCTGGCCCAGGCCATCGTCAAGGAAGGCATGAAGGCTGTTGCCGCCGGCATGAACCCGATGGACCTGAAGCGCGGCGTCGACATGGCCGTGGCCAGGGTTGTCGAGCAGATCAAGGGCTCGGCCCGTCCGGTCGCCGACAGCGACGAGGTTGCGCAGGTCGGCACCATTTCGGCCAATGGCGAGGCCGCGATCGGCCGCATGATCGCCGACGCCATGCAGAAGGTCGGCAACGAGGGTGTCATCACCGTCGAGGAAAACAAGGGCATGGAGACCGAGGTCGAGGTCGTCGAGGGCATGCAGTTCGACCGCGGCTATCTGAGCCCCTATTTCGTCACCAACCCGGACAAGATGATCGCCGAGCTGGAAGACGCCTACATCCTGCTGCATGAGAAGAAGCTCAGCTCGCTGCAGCCGATGGTGCCGCTGCTGGAATCGGTGATCCAGAGCCAGAAGCCGCTGGTGATCGTGGCCGAGGACGTGGAAGGCGAGGCGCTGGCCACGCTGGTGGTCAACAAGCTGCGCGGCGGTCTGAAGATCGCGGCCGTGAAGGCGCCGGGCTTCGGTGACCGCCGCAAGGCCATGCTGCAGGACATCGCCATCCTGACCGGCGGTCAGGTGATCAGCGAAGACCTGGGCATGAAGCTGGAGAACGTCACGCTGGACATGCTGGGCACCGCCAAGAAGGTGGACATCAAGAAGGATGACACCACCATCATCGACGGCAATGGCGAGAAGGCCGAGATCGAGGCCCGCGTCACCCAGATCCGCCAGCAGATCGAGGAAACGACCTCCGACTACGACCGCGAGAAGCTGCAGGAGCGTCTGGCGAAGCTGGCTGGCGGTGTGGCCGTGATCCGCGTCGGCGGTTCCACCGAGATCGAGGTGAAGGAGCGCAAGGACCGCGTCGACGACGCGCTGAACGCCACCCGCGCCGCGGTGCAGGAAGGCATTGTCGTCGGTGGTGGCGTGGCGCTGGTGCAGGGTGCCAAGGTGCTGGCCGACATGAAGGGCGAAAACCCGGATCAGGAAGCCGGCATCGCCATCATCCGCCGCGCGCTGGAGTCCCCGCTGCGTCAGATCGCCGAGAACGCGGGTGTCGACGGCGCCGTGGTGGCCGGCAAGATTCGTGAAAGCGATGACCTGAAGTTCGGCTTCAACGCGCAGACCGAAGAATATGGCGACATGTTCAAGTTCGGCGTCATCGACCCGGCCAAGGTTGTGCGCACGGCGCTGGAAGATGCCGCCTCGGTCGCCGGCCTGCTGATCACCACTGAAGCGATGGTCGCCGACAAACCCGAGCCGAAATCGGCCGGCGGCGGTGCCCCCGACATGGGCGGCATGGGCGGCATGGGCGGCATGATGTAAGCCGCGCCTTCCGGCAACGAACAGATCGGGGGCGGCCTTCGGGTCGCCCCTTTTCGTCTGTCGGTGCGTGGCCCTTCCTGCCCCGCTTCACCAGGTCCGCCTCAACAATCCTGCCTCACCAATGCGGCGGCCGTTCGTCACCCAGCACCACCGCGCCGCCGGTATCCGCTGCCCGTTCCGCCTCGCGCGCCATCAACGCCGCCACCTGCCGTTCCAGCGTGGCGATCCGCGCGGCCTGTGCGCGGGTCAGATCGCTCAGATCCTCTGCCACCCGCTCCAGATGCGCGATGCGTTCCTCGCAGCCTGTCAGCCTGTCATCCATCGCTGTCCCCTCTGCTTGCCCCTCTGAAAGCCATGGGCTAGACCACGCCGCGACACAAGGGACCAGACCCGAGACCATACCCGCCATGGCCAAGCCCAATGCCCCCCCCAAGAAGATCAGGCGGCCGCGCGCCGAGACCCCGAAGGGGTTTCGCGACTATTTCGGCGCCGAGGTCATCGCCCGCCAGCAGATGCTGGCGCGGATCGCCGAGGTCTATCATGCCCATGGCTTCGATCCGCTGGAAACCTCGGCCGTGGAAACGGTCGAGGCGCTGGGGAAATACCTGCCCGATGTCGACCGGCCGAATGCCGGCGTCTTTGCCTGGCAGGAGGGCGAGGAGGGCGGCGACTGGCTGGCGCTTCGCTATGACCTGACCGCGCCGCTCGCGCGCGTGGCGGCGCAGTATCGCAACGATTTGCCCAGTCCCTACAGGCGCTATGCGATGGGGCCGGTCTGGCGCAACGAGAA
>SKNG01000283.1 GCA_007120685.1 Paracoccaceae bacterium
GCACCGTGATGGTCATCACCGCCGGGTCGGCATCGCAATACTTGCGCGCGTTCGACAGGATGTTGATGAACACCTGCTTCAGCCGCCCGGTATCGGTCAGCAGGCTGATCTGCTCGCCATCGCGCTGGCGGCGGATGGTGAAGGCGCGGTCCGGCTGGATCGAATTGGAAGCGATGATCGCCCGGTCGATCAGGTCGGATAGCGTGCCTTTCTGGATGTCCAGGTTCACCTGCCCGTGCTCAAGCACCGACAGATCCAGCAGATCATCAAGCAGCCGGGTCAGGCGGATGCTTTCGTCATGGATGATGCGGGCATATTTCACCTGTTCCTCGTGGTTCAGCCCCTCGTCATCCATCATGATTTCCGAAAACGCCCGGATCGAGGTCATCGGCGTGCGCAGCTCATGGCTGATCTGGCTCAGGAAACTGTCTTTCTGCACGCTCAGTTTCTGCAGCCGCTCGTTGGCCTCGCGCAACTGCCGGGCGGTGCGGGCCAGTTCCTCGGACTGGGCCTTCAATTGCGCCGACTGTTCCATGATCTGCGCGGTCTCGGACGCCACCGCCATCAGATCCTCCACCGACACGAAGCGCCCGCCGGTGATCTGGGCGATCATCGCATGCGCCGTGGCGGTGCCCACGGAACCGGCCACCTGACGCTCCAGCCGGTCCAGGAATTCGGGCGTGGCATCGGGCAGATAGCCGTCCTTGCCCTGGGTCTTGGCCTCGGCCTGGAAAAAGGCCTGCGCCTCGGCATCGCCCAGCACCCGCTGGGCCATGGCCAGCAGATCCTCCACCTCGCCGTCGCTGCCGGTGCCCCGGCGTACCCAGCCGGGCTGCGCGCTGCTGTCGGGGCCGGCATGATCCAGCGCGCTGACGAACAGCGCCGCCTGCAACCGTTCGATCGGCTTGGGGAAGGTCAAGAGCGAGACCAGGGTGAAAGCCAGAGTGTTCAGCGCCAGCGACCAGAACAGCGCATGCAACAGAGGGTCCAGCGTATCGACGCCGAACAGCGCCTGCGGGCGCAGCCAACTGACGCCGCCGGGGCCGTCGGCCAGAAGCGCCGCGCTCAGCACCACATCGGGGCCGAAGGAGGGCAGGAACAGCGTGTAGAACCACAGGAAGGCCCCGGTGCCCAGCCCCGCCAGCGCCCCCGGCCGGCTGGCCGCGCGCCAGTAGAGCGCACCGACCAGCGCCGGCAAAACCTGCGCCATGCCGACAAAGGCGATCAGCCCGATCGCCGCCAGCGCCGCGCCCCCGCCGGAGGTGGCGTAGTAGAGATACCCCAGCCCCAGGATCACCGCGATCGACAGCCGCCTTGCGTTCAGCACCAGCGCCCGCATGTCGCCCGTGCGCGCGGCACGGGGGCCGCTGCCTGACGCCGGCAGGGCGGCGCTGGCGTTCTGTGCGCGCAGCCACAGCGGCACCACGATGTGATTGGATACCATCGTGGCCAGCGCGATGGCGGCGATGATGACCATGCTGGTGGCGGCCGAGAACCCGCCCAGAAAGGCCAGCATCGCCAGCCCGTCCTGCCCGGCGGCCAGCGGCACGGTCAGCACGAAGAGGTCGGGGTTGGCGCCTTCGGGCATCATCTCCAGCCCGATCACGGCGATGGGCAGCACGAAGAGGCTGATCAGGAACAGATAGAGCGGAAATGCCCAGGAGGCGGTGGCGAGGTGGCGCTCGTCGGCGTTTTCGACCACCAGCACCTGGAACATGCGCGGCAGGGTGACGATGGCCACGGCGGCCAGGAAGGTCAGCCCCATCCAGCGCGCCGGCTGCAACTGCCATTCCGGGCGTGCGGCGGCCTCGATCCTTGCCAGCACATCGGCGGTGCCCCCGGCCAGCCCCCAGACCACGAACACCCCCACGGCCAGCAGCGCGACCAGTTTCACCACCGCCTCGACCGCGATGGCGATCACCACGCCGGGGTGCTGTTCGTTGGCATCCAGGTTGCGGGTGCCGAAAAGGATGGTGAACACGGCCAGCCCCGCCGCGACCCATAGTGCCACCTGATGCGGCGCCATGCCGGCGTCGCCCGTGAAGGCGCCGAAGGACAGCGAGATCGACTGCAATTGCAGCGCGATATAGGGGGTGGCGGCGACCACGGCCAAGAGCGTGACCACCACGCCCACCGCGTTCGACTTGCCATAGCGCGAGGCGATCATGTCGGCGATGGAGGTAACGCGCTGCGCCTTGCCCACCCGCACCAGCTTTCGCAACAGCCACCACCAGCCGACGAAAACCAGCGTCGGGCCCAGATAGATGGTCATGAACTCCAGCCCCGAGCGCGCGGCATAGCCGACCGCGCCATAGAAGGTCCAGGCCGTGCAATAGACCGACAGTGACAGCGTGTAGACCAGCGGCGAGTGCAGCAGGCGGGGCCGCCGCCCCTCGGCGCGCAGCCGCTCGGCGCGGCGCTCGGCCAGCGAGGCGATGGCGAACAGAAACGCCACATAGCCCAGCGCGGCGAAAACCAGCAGGTTCAGCGTCATCCGTCGCTCTCCGGTCCTGCCCTGGGCGGCTGCGGCGCGCCCGGGGGTGCCGGGGATGCCGGCGATGCCGGGGGCGATGGCCCGGCCGCGCCGGTTGGTGACATGGCCGGCGGCGGCGGGCCGGCGC
>SKNG01000134.1 GCA_007120685.1 Paracoccaceae bacterium
CGCCTGACCGATCTGCCGTACGCGCCTGACCGATCTGCCGTACGCGCCTGACCGATCTGCCGTACACGCCTGACGGTCGCGCCTGACCCTTCCCCAAGAAACCTGACGGTAGCCTGATGTTGAGTGTTTCGCGCGTCGCGCTGGTGGCGTTGTTTGTGTTCCTTGCCGCCTGTACCAAGCCCGCCGTCTGGGCACCCGAAGCCGATGTGCAGGCCGCGCGCTACGCCCATGCCGGGCCGCCCTCGATCTCGCTGTTCACCATAGTCAGCAACAGCAGCGGCAATGGCGATCACGCGGCGTTGATGATCAATGCCAGCCAGCGCGTGCTGTTCGACCCTGCCGGCTCCTGGCGCCATCCGCTGTCACCGGAACGCCATGACGTGCATTTCGGCTTCACCGAGGCGCAATTGTTCCGCTACACCTACTATCACGCCCGCGCCACCCATCGGGTGCGGATCCAGCACCTGAACCTGCCGCCGGAAACGGCAGAGCTTATCCTGACGCTGGCGCAGCGGGCCGGACCGGTGCCAGACGGGCATTGCGCGCGCTCCATCGGGGTGATCTTCCGCCAGGTGCCTGGGCTACGGCACATGCCGGCGGCCTTTCACCCCAACACGCTGTCGAACGCCTTTGCCACCATCTCCGGCGTGCGCGAGGAGATCGTCACGAGTGACGCCGAGCCGACCGAGGCGCAGACCTACCCGGGCTAGCGCAGGGTCATTTCAGGCGGAAACCGAGAGACGCGAACGCGGTGCGGACAGCGCGGAGAACGGGCCTTCGAAGGCCCGTGCGCACGCGCGTTCGAACGCGCGTCAGCCGGCTCCTGCCGATTGCAAAGTTGCTTCGAGAAAAACAGATCACCCCACAGGCCAGAGCGTGCGATTCCCTGATCGCGGGCGCAGCTCAGAGCGCCCGCGCCATGGTGACCAGCATCAAGGCCAGCCCGCCGACGATCATCGCCAGCACCGCGTTGCGCGTCCAAACCCCCACCGCCACGGTCAGCGCCACCACGGCCAGCCTTGCGGGGTCGGTCTCGCCATCCGTTTCGGGTGGGAACACTACCAGCGGCGCCATCAGCCCCGGGATCACCGCCACCGGCGTGTAGCGCAGATGGCGCAGCGCCCAGTCCGGCAGCGGCCGCCTGCCGATCAGCCCCAGAAAGGAAAAGCGTATCGCCCAGGTACCGATGCCGGTGACCAGGATGATCGCCCATATCTGCAGGGCGGAATAGCTCATGGCGCGCTTCCCTGGCTGTCTGTCCGGCCTGCACGCCGGCGCGCCATCCGCCATTCCACCTGTGCGCCCGCCATCATCGCCAGCAGCGCCGCCACCAGCAGGCCCAGGTTATAGGGCAGAAAGGCCAGGAGCAGCGCTGCCACCACCGACACCAGAGCCGCCGTCACATGCGCCAGCGTGCGCAGAAGCGGTGCAATGATCGCCATGAAGGCTATCGGCACGGCAAATTCCACCGGCAGCCCGGCCGGGACGGCGTTGCCGACCAGCGCCCCGGCCAGCGTGGCCAGATACCAGAACGGCGCCACCGGCACCACGACGCCAAAGTAATAGGCCACCCGCGCCGCCAGGCTCATTGGCGGGCCGGTCTCGTAGCGCAGATGCGCGGCGGTATACACCTGATCGACCAGCATGTAGGCGATCATGCTGCGCTGCCAGAATGATGCCCCACCCAGCCAGGGCGCCAGCGAGGCCGAATACATCGCCATGCGCAGATTGACCGCCAGCGCGGTCAGGATGACCACCAGCACCGGCGCGTTCTCGGTCATCAGTTGCACCGCCGCCAGTTGCGAGGCGCCGGCGATGACCATGATGCTGAAGCCCATGGTGGCGGCCAGGTCCAGCCCCGCTTCGGTCGCCACCACGCCGAACACCATGCCGAAGGGAATGACCATGACAAGGAACGGGATGCCGGCGCCCGCCCCTTGCCAGAAGGCGCGGGTGGGGGACGGTGGGGCAGGGGGGGCGGTCATGGCAGGATCGGTCCGGGACAGGGGCAGAAGATGCGGTCGGTCAGGGCATGCAGGTTGGGCCCGGCGCTAGCCGAAGACACCGGTGATGCGGCCCAGCAGCATGAAGGCGCGGGCACTGCGGGTCTCGGCCAGCCGGGCGATGCGGGCGTCGTCGGCCTGCGGCTCGATGGCGGCAAGGCGCTGGTCGAAGGCGCGCAGGAAGCGGTGTGCGGCATCGCGGAAGGCGGGATCGGCGCGCATCCGTGCCATGGTCAGCGCCAGGCACGACCGGTCGCGGATGCCGCCCAGCGCCGCCACCGCAGGGCCGCGCGCGCCCTGCGCAAAGGCGCGCCACAGGTCCGGGCGGGCGCGGTCGAAGGCGATCCGGTCCAGAAAGATGCCGTCCTCGGCCAGCCCAGAAAGCACCGTCTGCGCCGCGCGGATCAGCTCTGCCGTGGCCCGGTCGCGCAGGGCGCGGCGCAGCGCGGTGAAACCCTCGGTATCGTCCTCGCTTTCCGGGAAATGCAGCGCGCGGATCAGATCGTCCAGCGCCACGTTGACGGCGGTCGGCGCGGGGTTTTCCAGTGACAGGAGCGGCGCCGGCCCGGCCTCGGCCCCCGCCGGCGCGGCGCGGCGCGAGGCAAAGGCCAGACCCG
>SKNG01000212.1 GCA_007120685.1 Paracoccaceae bacterium
ATTTTATCGGGTTTCCCGCGGGCCGTTAAGCTTTCGCTCAAACCGCTGCGCCAATCCTTGGCCCCCGAAGGCGCATCTGGCATGCGCCGGCTTGCAGCAGGAGGTTGGGTTTGCGGCAAGGGTCCGGCATGATGGCACGGCGTGGCAAGCGGCTTCTGCCCTGGCTCTTTCTGTGCCTGCTGGCACCTCTGCCGGTGTTGCTGGCGCTTTGGGCCGGGGCGGGGGCGGGGCAGATCGCCCTGCTGGCGGCGGTGCAATGCTGCCTGATGGCGCTTTTCCCCGCTCTGGTCTCGGCCCGGCTTCGGCAAGACGGCCCGCTTGGCCCCCCGAATGTCATGCCTCGGTCCCGCGCCGCGATAGAGGCGATGATCGACGCGGCCCAGGGGCCAATGCCGGACACCGCAGCCCCGCCACCGGAAGGCGCCGCCATCGTGCTGCGGCTGGATGATGCCCCGAAGCTGCGGCGACTTTACGGTGCCTGGCACACCGACGCACTGATGACCGAGCTTTCGCGCCGTCTGGGCAAGACCCTGCGCGCGCAGGACGGCTATTGCCTGCTGCCGCCGGACGGGTTCGGCGTGGCGCTTCGGGCGCAGGGCGATCTGGACCTTGCCTCGGCCACGACGATTGCGCGGCGCCTGCAGGAACAGCTTGGCGCCGTCTTTCGCCGGCAGGGGCTGAGCAGCTGGCACAGCCTGTCGGTGGGCCTGTGCCTGTCGCCGCAGGCCGCCCGGCGCCAGGGGATCAGCATGATCGAGGCGGCATCGCGCGCCGCCGAGATCGCCCGGCGGCGGGGTCCGGGGGGGCTGCACAGCTTCCACGCGCTGGACAGTGCCGCGCCGATCACCCGGCAGCGCCAGCATTCGGTGCTGGAGGCGCTGGAAAACGGCCAGATCCGCGCCCATTTCCAGCCCCAGATCGCCGCCGACAGCGGCCGTGTGACCGGGTTGGAGGCGCTGGCCCGGTGGGAAAGACCCGGTCAGCAGATCGTCGGGCCGGGAGAATTCCTGCCACTGATCGAGACCGCCAGCATGACGCCCCGGTTGACCGAGCGCATGCTGGCCGACGCGCTGGACCTGCTGTCGACGCTTGAAAAGGCGGGCATTCATGTGCCCAGCGTCGCCATCAACCTGTCGGCGCAGGATCTGCGCAAGGCTTCGCTGGCCGACGAGATCGGCTGGGCGCTGGACAGCCGCGACCTGGCGCCGGAACGGCTGGTCGTGGAGATCCTGGAAGACGTCGTCACCGACAGCGACGAGGATATGGCGGTGCGTTCCATCGCGCGGCTGGCCGGCATGGGCTGCGGCATCGATCTGGACGATTTCGGTACCGGCCATGCCTCGATCGCCAATATCCGCCGTTTCGCGATCGGAAGGCTGAAGATCGACCGTTCCTTCGTGCGCAATCTGCATCAGGACGCCAACCAGCGGAAGCTGGTCTCGGCAGTGCTGTCGATGGCGGCGGAACTGGACCTGGACACGCTGGCCGAAGGCGTCGAATGCCCGGAAGAAATGGCGCTGCTGGCGCGGATGGGGTGCGGCCATCTGCAAGGCTTCGCCATCGCCCGGCCGATGCCCGCCGATGCCGTGGCGGGCTGGCTGGGCACCCATGCACAAAGTCTGGCCGCGGCGGATGCAGCAGGGAGGGCAGGCACACCGGCCGGGCAGACAACCGCGCCGGGCGCCATCGGCCCGGGCGTGATTTCGGCACCGGCCGGCCAGTCCTGAGGCTGTTCCCCTGCCGGTCGATGCCCGATACCGCGGAGCGAAGCCCCATGCGGTGCCGCATCGGCGATGTCCAGAAGCACGCGGCCGGGCAGGAGCGGCGCGGCGATGCCGCGACCGGCGTTGGGCTGCCGTAGCCGGGGAAACCGGGCGCGCCATGGCCGGGACAGCCCCCTTCCACGCAGGATTGACCGGGAATCCGCTTGACCTTTGGCGGCACAGTCTGTTGAACCGGCCCAACCCGCCCTTGACCCTGCCATGCGACAGCCGGACCTGTGATGGACGATCAGAACAAGAACCTGCTACTGGCCTTTGCGCTGAGCCTTCTGGTGATTATCGGCTGGTTCGCCCTGTTCCCGCCGCCCCCGCCGCCAGAGACCGGCCCCACGGTGACCGAGACCGAGCTTGTGCCGCCCCCGGCCGAGCCCGACGCCACAACCGACGTCACCGCCGCCGACGAAACCGCGGCCGACACCGTGCGTGTCGCCATCGACACGCCGCGGCTGACCGGCACCATTTCGCTGACCGGCGGGCGGATCGACGATCTGCAACTGCGCGACTACCGCGAAAGCACCGACCCCGACGCCGATATCGTGAATCTGCTCAACCCCGTCGGCAGCGACCGCGATATCTTCTACGCGCTGCACGGCTGGTCCCCGCGCGGCGCACTGGATATCGATCAGGTGCCGGGGCCGAATACCGAATGGCAGCAGGTCGGCAACCACGCGCTGAGCCCGCATTCACCGGTCACCCTGCGCTGGGACAACGGCCAGGGGCTGATCTTTACCCGCGTGGTCGAGGTCGACGAGAATTTCCTCTTCACCGTCACCCAGGGCGTCGAGAACCGGACCGGCGAAGCGGTCACGCTCAGCCCCTGGGG
>SKNG01000143.1 GCA_007120685.1 Paracoccaceae bacterium
TATTTCGAGAATGTCGGCGGCAAGGTGCTTTATGCCGTGCTGCCGCTCCTGAACCCTTTCGCGCGGGTGCCGGTCTGCGGCATGGTGTCCTGGTACAACCTGACCGGCCTGCCCGAAGGGCGCGATCACGGCCCGCAGATCCTGGGCACGATCCTGCGCATGAAAGTGAAGATGCAGGGTTTCATCATCTATGACAGCTTCCCGGCCAGCACCTATGACGATTTCGCCCGCGACATGCGCCAGTGGCTGACCGAGGGGGCGATGCAGTACCGCGAACAGGTCGCCGAAGGGCTGGAATCCGCGCCGACCGCGCTGAACGACGTGCTGGAGGGGCGGAATTTCGGCAAGATGGTGGTCAAGGTGGTCTGAGGCCGTCAGCCCGCCAGCAGCCAGCACCTGATACGACATCCCGCTGATCGGCTCGGGACGCAGGGGCAATGACGGAAAACGGGCTTTGGAAAGCCCGTTTGCACGCGCCTTCGAAGGCGCGTCACCCCGCGCCGGTGGGAGCGATCAAACGAAAACGGCATGACGGCTCTTGCGGCCAGCCGGTTGTCACGTGAACTGCACCGAAACCGTGCCCAGCGGGCCGAAATCGGCCATCAGCGTGTCGCCCCGGGCGGCCCATACCGGCCGCGTGAAGGAGCCCGAAAGCAGCATGTGCCCGGGCTCCAGCACGGTGCCGAACGGGGCCATCTTGTTGGCCAGCCAGGCCACCGCCATCGCCGGATGGCCCAGCACCCCGGCGGCGATGCCGGTTTCCTCGATATCGGCGTTGCGGTGAAAGATCGCACCCACCCAGCGCAGATCCACCGCGTCCGGCCGCACCGGCCGGCCGCCCAGCACCAGCCCCGCCGCCGCGCCATTGTCGGCGACGGTATCGAAGATGCGGCGCGGTTCGGTCACGCGGGCGTCGATGATCTCGATCGAGGGCACGACATAGTCGGTGGCGCGCAGCACATCGACCAGCCCCACGCCCGGCCCCTGCAGCGGCGCCTTCAGCACGAAGGTCAGCTCCGGCTCGACCCGCGGCACGCAATAGCCGTCAAAAGCCACCCTGGCGCCGTTCTCGATCAGCAGATCGTCGAAGATATAGCCATAATCGGGCTCGTCGATCTTCGAGGCGGCCTGCATCGCCTTCGAGGTCAGCCCGATCTTGTGGCCGATGATCCGCGCCCCCGCCGCCACCCGGCGTTCGGCCAGCATCGAGGAAATGGCGTAGCTGTCGGCGATCTCGATATGCGGAAACATCTCGGACGGGCGCGGGCCCTGCACCTTCGTGGCGTGCGATTTCTCCAGCGAGGCGACGACCTTTTCGCGTTCTTCCCGGGTCAGCATGGCAATCCCTTTCATGGCCGTGAAAACAGGGGAGCAGGCACCCCCTGCGGCGACGGCCTTGATCATGACGTCATGAAAGGGGCGGGGCAACGCCCTTGCCCGCGGCGTGGTGCGAAAAGACTGTCCTGCCCGGCGCGCGCACCATCGGGGCGAGGCGCTGCGTCCCGGTCATTGCGCCGCCCGGTGCCGGGAACCGGCACTGCCCGCTTTGCCCAGCTGTAGCGCGGCCGCTCAGCGCCCCAGCAGGTGCAGCGCCACCAGATCCGTGCGCCCCTCTTCGCGCAGCCGCACCAGCCGCGCCCGGGCCTGATCCGCCACGCCTTCGGCCAGCGCGCGGTCGAAGACCACGGTCGCCCGGATGCCCTCGTTGCGGTAATCCAGATGCAGCGCCGTGATCGCCGCTTCCGGCATCAGGCCGTCCAGACAAGCCACCACCGTTTCGCGCACCGCCGGGCGCAGCGCGGCGCGATGGGCGCCGAAGCCGTCGGCATGGCCATGGGGTTCGGGGTGGATGACGATCTCGTCCACCGCCGGCACCGCGTCCAGCACGCGGGCGCGGGCGGCCTCGCACAGTCGGTGAGCCTCGGACAGGGTCAGGTCCGGGTCCAGGCCCAGATGCACATCGGCCTGCACCGCGCCGCCGGTCTGGCGCAGGCGCAGGTCATGCACATCGCGCACCCCCGGCACGTCGGCCAACGCCGTGCCGACCGCCTTGTCGATCGCGCCATCAGGCGCGGCATCGACCAGTTCCGCCACCGCCGGGCGGCCGAAGCGCCAGGCGATGCGCGCAAGCATCAGCGCGATCACCGCTGCGGCCAGCGCGTCCATCCAGGGCAGGCCGGCCATGGCCACGCCAATGCCGACGACCGCCACCACCGAGGAAATGGCGTCCGAGCGGTGGTGCCAGGCATTGGCCAGCATCATCGCCGAGCCGGTGCGCCGCGCCACCGCGCGGGTGTAGTGATAAAGCGCCTCCTTGAACAGCACCGACCCGGCCGCGACCCACAGCGCCAGCATGCCCGGTCCGGCCTCGGGCGGGTCAATCAGGCGCAGGGCGGCGTCGATCACGATGCCGGCCGCGGCCAGCGCCAGCATCGCGGCGACGGCCAAAGTGGCCAGCGTCTCGAACCGGCCATGGCCGAAAGGGTGCTCGTCATCGGGCGGGCGGTGGGAATGGCCCAGCGCCCAGAGCACGGCGGCGTCCGAGGCAAGGTCGGAGAGCGAATGCACCCCGTCGGCGATCAGCGCCTGAGAGTTGGCGA
>SKNG01000183.1 GCA_007120685.1 Paracoccaceae bacterium
CCGACCATCGTATAGGCGATCAGATGCGGCGCATGGCTGGTCACGGCCAGCACCAGATCATGATGCGCGGCATCCATTTCATCGACCTTCGCCCCCATCCCCTCGCACAGCATGCGCAACCGCGCGACCGCCTGCGCATCGGTTTCGGGTGCAGGGGTCAGCAACCACCAGCGGTTATCGAAAAGCGTGGCGAAACCGGAACGGGGGCCGGAATGTTCGGTCCCGGCGATGGGATGACCGGGGATGAACTGCACGCCCTGCGGCAGATGCGGCGCCACCGCCTCGATCACCGCCTGCTTGACCGAGCCGACATCCGTGACCGTGGCACCCGGCGCCAGATGCGGGCCGATCTCGGCCGCGACCGCGCCCATCGCCCCCACCGGCACCGCCAGCACCACCAGATCGGCGCCGGCGACAGCCTCGGCGGCGCGCTCATGCACGCTGTCCACAAAGCCCAGTTCCGCCGCCACCGCGCGGGTCTCGGCGCTGCGGGCATGGCCGGTGATATGGCCGGCCAGCCCCCGCCGCCGCATCGCATGCGCCATGGACGAGGCGATCAGCCCCAGCCCGATCAGGGCCACGCGGCTGTAGATCACACTCACGTGCCCTGCCCTTCACTGACCCCGGCCAGCACATCGGCAACCCGCCGGCAGTCTTCCATCGTGCCGATGGTGATGCGCAGCGCCTCGGGCAGACCATAGCCATCCATCCGCCGCAGGATGATACCGGCCGCGCGCGCCGCCTGATCGGCCCGTATCGCCGCCTCGGGCTCGGCAAAGCGCGCCAGCACGAAATTGCCGTGGCTCTCATCCACCGCCAGCCCCTGCGCGCGCAGCGCGCCGGTCAGCCAGTCGCGCGCCTGCGCGTTCTCGGCGCGCGAGCGGTCCAGATGCGCCTGATCGCCCAGCGCGGCAATCGCCACCGCCTGCTGCAGGTCCGACAGGTTGAAGGGCGGCCGGATCCGGCCCAGCGCGTCGATCACAGGCGCAGGCGCATAGCCCCAGCCGACGCGCAACCCGCCCAAGCCATAAATCTTCGAAAACGTCCGCGTCACCACCACATTCGGCCGCGCCTCGACCATCGCCAACCCGCCGTCGAAGCCCTCGACATATTCCACATAGGCCCCGTCCAGCACCAGCAGAACCGAGGACGGCAGCCCGTCGGCCAGCCGCACCACCTCCGCCTCGGGCAGCATGGTGCCGGTGGGGTTGTTGGGATTGGCCAGGAACAGCAGCTTTGTGCGCGGTGTGACAGCAGCCAGCAGCGCATCGACATCGGCCACCCGGTCACGCTCGGGCACCGCCACCGGCACGGCCCCGGCGGCCAGCGCCGAGAGCCGATACATCAAGAACCCGTGCGCGCTGTGCAACACCTCGTCGCCCTCGCCGGCATAGGCATGGCACAAAAGCGCGATGATCTCGTCCGAGCCCACGCCGCAGATCACCCGCGCCGCATCCAGCCCGTGCAGATCGGCAATTGCCGCACGCAGCCGGGCATGGTCCGAGGACGGATAGCGATGCAGCCCCGCCCCCGCATTCCCCCCCACCAGCGCCCGAAAGGCGGCAATCGCCCCCGGCCCGGGCCCCAGCGGGTTCTCGTTCGACGACAGCTTCAGCACCTCGGCCCGCCCGGCCAGCTTGGCCTGCCCGCCCACATAGGGGGCAATGGCCTGCACGCTCGGCTTCGGCTGCGGCAACCCGTTCATCTCACCTGCTCCAATCCTTGCACGGAAACCCGCGCCCCTTCATCTTGCCTCAAATACTCTGGGGGGAGCGCGCCCTGGCGCGCGTGGGGGGCAAAGCCCCCCGCCCCGGCCAACTACCCGTCTCACCGGACAACAAAAGGGCCGCCCCGGTTTCCCGGCGCGGCCCTGAACACATCCAGTCCCCTGTGCCGGTGGCGGATCAGTTCTTGGCGTAATATTCGACCACCAGGTTCGGCTCCATCTGCACCGCATAGGGCACATCGCCCAAGGCCGGCGTGCGGGTGAAGGTCGCGGTCATCTTGTTGTGGTCGACCTCCAGGTAATCCGGCACGTCCCGCTCGGTCAGCGCCACCGACTCCAGCACGATGGCCAGCTGCCGCGAACGCTCGCGCACCGAAATCACATCGCCTTCCTTCACCCGGTAGGAAGCGATGTTGACCTTCTTGCCGTTCACCTCGACGTGGCCGTGGTTGACGAACTGGCGCGCAGCAAAAACCGTTGGCACGAATTTGGCGCGGTAGACCACCGCGTCCAGACGCCGCTCCAAGAGGCCGACCAGCTTTTCGCCGGTGTCGCCCTTCACCCGGGCGGCCTCGTTGTAGATGCGCTTGAACTGCTTCTCGGTCAGGTCGCCGTAGTAGCCCTTCAGCTTCTGCTTGGCCTTGAGCTGGGTGCCGAAATCCGACAGCTTGGTCTTGCGGCGCTGGCCGTGCTGGCCGGGGCCGTATTCGCGGCGGTTGACGGGGCTTTTGGCGCGGCCCCAGATGTTTTCGCCCATACGGCGGTCGATCTTGTACTTGGCAGCGGTGCGCTTGGTCACGGCTGATCTCCTTCTCGTGCAGCCCACGGACGGGGCGGAAAAGGGCGTTGTCCTCCTCCCCC
>SKNG01000129.1 GCA_007120685.1 Paracoccaceae bacterium
CTGGCTGTGAAGATGGATCAGCATGCCCCTGCCCCGTCCCGAATGTCCCTCAAGACCAGTCTTGCCATGAAGAGGGCAGATCGCCGAGGGGAAATGTGATCATCCGGGATCGAACAGCTAGCCTGCGTGATCCCGACATTTCCATAGGCGGCCCGATAAAGTTCCACCGCCTTCTCCACCAGGTCGCCGGACCCCAAAAGCCGTGCAAAGCTCTGGCGCAGCGGCGGGCCGATGATCCATTCCAGGTCCCGCGCAGGCGGCACGTCGCGGCCAAGCTCCTTCAGCGCTTGCTGCGCGGAGCCGATGATGCCGGGCCCGGGGTCGATCAGCGTGCCGTCCAGGTCGAAGAGGACGAAGCGCGCGGAAGCGTGGTCTGTCAGCATGCCGTTTCCGTCCCTTCCCTGTCTTGGGGCAGGCTGCCCGCGCATCCCACCCTTGCCCGGCCTTGACCGGACGGTGTTGCCGGGTCAGCGGGGGGCGCCCGTTCGTCGTTAAAGGCCCTTGCTTTCCGGGCTGGCCTCGCATGCAGTAGCCCCAGGGCGGCAACCGGGTGAGACGGTCTTTAGCCCGCTTCTTTGAACCCATACAAGGATGGCGAGGGCAAATGACGTTTGATACCAGGCCAGAACGGTTCGACCTGTCCCCCGATCGGCCGGCGATGAAGGCGGTGGTCACCACGGGAAACGGTGGCTATGACCGGCTGGTCTATCGCGATGTCGCGCGCCCGGCACCCGGGCCGGAAGCGGTGCTGATCCGCGTCGGCGCCGCGGGCATGAACAATACCGAGATCAACACGCGGCTGGGCTGGTATTCCGCCTCCGTCACCACAGACACGCTGGGGGCGGCCGCGGCTGCAAAGACCGCGCCCGCGCAGAAGGCCGATGGCGGCTGGAACGCGGCCACGCCGTTTCCCTTCATCCAGGGCACTGATTGCTGCGGGGTCGTGGTCGAGGCTGGCAGCAGGGCGGACCAGACGCTTGTAGGGCAGCGCGTGCTGGTGCGGGCCTGCATGCGGCCGGCCGGGTTCGCATCGCCCGAGAACATCTGGATGGGATCGGATTTCGACGGCGCCTTCGCGCAATTCGTCACCGTGCCGGCAAACGAGGCTTTCCCCGTGAGTTGCGACTGGAGCGATGCGGAACTCGCCACGATTCCCTGCGCCTATGGCACGGCCGAAAACATGATCCACCGGGCCGGTGTCGGCAAGGACATGCGTGTTCTTGTGGCCGGCGCCTCTGGCGGTGTCGGTTCTGCTGCGGTGCAACTGGCAAAGCGGCGCGGCGCCCGGGTGAGCGCCATCACGACAGCGGACAAGGCCGCAGCTGTGCGGGCCCTGGGCGCAGATGACGTCATCCTGCGCGGCGAAGACCCGATCACGGCACTGGGCAGGGGAGCGGTCGATGTGGTGGTGGACAACGTCGCCGGGCCCGGCTTTCCGGCCATGCTGAACGTCCTGAAACGGGGCGGCACCCTCGTTTCCTCCGGCGCCATAGCCGGGCCGATCGTCGCCCTGGACATGCGGGTGTTCTACCTCAACGACCTGACGCTGATCGGCTGCACGGCATGGGATGAACCGGTCTTTCCGAACCTGATCGCCTATATCGAGCGCGGCGAGATCCGCCCGCTTCTGACCCGGACCTATCCGCTTGACCGGATCGCCGAGGCGCAGGAGGAATTCCTGAAGAAAACCCATATCGGCAATTTCGCCCTTATCCCCCCGTGGGACTGAACGGGGCGGCGGCGCCACGCGCAGGGTGGCTTACCCCGTGTTCGCCCCCCGCATCCGCGCCACGAAGGCACGCAGCACTTCCAGTTCGCGCGCGCCGCCCACCGGATGCGCGCGCGAGGACATCACCGACAACGTCACCACCCTCTCGCCGACCGGCAGGATCGCCCGCCAATAGGCCGGGTGCAGCGCCTCGGGGTTGCCGGCATCATGGATGCGCAGCCACAGGACCCCGTCCTGGATCAGCGTCTCCTCGATGCGCACATCCCCGGCCCGGCCGCGGCGGGAAAGCTGCGCGCGCCCCGTCTGGCCGTCCAGGAAATCGGCCAGTCGCCGCAGATCTGCGGCACTGGCGCTGCCCGTCCCGGCATGGCCGGTCACCGTCGCGCTAAGGACCGGGCTGGCGCGCATGCCGGGGCGGCAGCGGGCGAAGAAGACGAAGGCCTCGCTGCCGCTTTCGCGCGTCGCTTCCTCGTCGATGCAATAGCCGTCGGGCCCGGTCACGGTCATCGCGCCGTCCAGCACCGTCACCGACGCCGGCCCGCTGGCCGCCAGCCCCAGACGGCCCGCAGCACGGTTCAAAGGCTCGGCCTCGAAACAGGCGCTCAGCAGCAGACAGCCGGCCAGCGCCGCCAGCCACCGCGCCCGCCAGATGCCCACCCCGCCCCGTTCAGAGGTCCATGTAGACATGCGCTTCGTCGTCGCCGCCCGGATGCGTCACCGCCCCCCGGCGCGCGCCGCCGACCAGTTGCGCGTATTTCCACAGCGCGCCGTTGGAATAGATCGTCTTGCGCGGGCCGGCCCAGGCGGCCTTGCGCGCGGCCATTTCGTCATCGGTCAGCGCCACCGACAATTCGC
>SKNG01000468.1 GCA_007120685.1 Paracoccaceae bacterium
CCGCCGGATGCCTGGATGGTGATCTTCTGCTCCTTGCCGGTGGCCTTGTCCTTGGCCGAGACATTGACGATGCCGTTGGCGTCGATGTCGAAGGTCACCTCGATCTGCGGCATGCCGCGCGGCGCGGGCGGGATGCCTTCCAGGTTGAACTGGCCCAGCATCTTGTTGTCGGCCGCCATCTCGCGCTCGCCCTGGAAGACGCGGATGGTCACCGCACCCTGGTTGTCCTCGGCGGTGCTGAACACCTGGCTTTTCTTGGTGGGGATGGTGGTGTTGCGGTCGATCAGCCGGGTGAAGACGCCGCCCAGCGTCTCGATGCCGAGGCTCAGCGGCGTGACGTCCAGCAGCACCACATCCTTGACGTCGCCCTGCAGCACGCCGGCCTGAATGGCCGCACCCATGGCCACCACCTCGTCGGGGTTGACGCCCTTGTGCGGCTCCTTGCCGAAGAACTTGGTCACTTCCTCGATGACCTTGGGCATGCGGGTCATGCCGCCGACCAGCACCACCTCGTCGATATCGCCCTTGGAAAGACCGGCATCCTTCAGCGCCTGCGCACAAGGCTTCATCGACTTGGTGATCAGATCGCCGACCAGGCTTTCCAGTTTGGCGCGGGTCAGCTTCATCACCAGGTGCAGCGGCTGTCCGGTGTTCTTGTCCATCGAGATGAAGGGCTGGTTGATCTCGGTCTGGCTGGAGGACGACAGCTCGATCTTCGCCTTCTCGGCCGCTTCCTTCAGGCGCTGCAGCGCCAT
This sequence comes from Paracoccaceae bacterium, assembly GCA_007120685.1. Classification (GTDB taxonomy): domain Bacteria; phylum Pseudomonadota; class Alphaproteobacteria; order Rhodobacterales; family Rhodobacteraceae; genus Pararhodobacter. Next base: position 756 of record SKNG01000468.1, read on the forward strand.
CTTGTCGGCGGTCAGATCGACGCCGTTCTCTTTCTTGAACTCGTCGGACAGATAGTTGACGATCCGCATGTCGAAGTCTTCGCCACCCAGGAACGTGTCCCCGTTGGTGGATTTCACCTCGAACAGCCCATCGTCGATTTCCAGGATGGTGATGTCGAAGGTGCCGCCGCCAAGGTCATAGACGGCGATGGTCTTCGATTCCTTCTTGTCCAGGCCGTAAGCCAGCGCCGCCGCCGTGGGCTCGTTGATGATGCGTAGAACCTCCAGACCGGCGATTTTGCCCGCATCCTTGGTGGCCTGGCGCTGGGCGTCGTTGAAATAGGCGGGCACGGTGATCACCGCCTGGGTGACGCCTTCGCCCAGGTAGCTTTCGGCGGTTTCCTTCATTTTCTGCAGGATGAAGGCCGAGACCTGCGCGGGGCTGTACTTCTCGCCGCGCACCTCGACCCAGGCATCGCCATTGCCGCCATCGACAATGGCATAGGGCACCAGCTTCTTGTCCTTCTCCACCTCGGCATCGCCCAGCCGGCGGCCGACCAGACGCTTGACGGCAAAGACGGTGTTGGAGGGGTTGGTGACCGCCTGGCGCTTGGCCGGCTGGCCGACAAGACGCTCGCTTTCGGTAAAACCGACGATCGACGGCGTGGTGCGCGCGCCCTCCGAGTTCTCGATCACGCGGGGCTGGCTGCCATCCATGATGGCGACGCAGCTGTTGGTGGTCCCAAGGTCGATGCCAATGACTTTGGCCATGTTGCTTTCCTCTTCCTTCGGCGATGTTCTGGGGCCGCGATCCCGTCAGGCTTCGCCACCCCGATCCCAGACCCGGTCGCCGCCCGTCAGGCCGGCGTCCGGCTTGGGCGGTATATAGGAAGGGGAAAATGGCGCTGCAAGCGGGTCAGGGGCGCGAAATTCCGGCGTTTTCGCCCTCAGCCCGGCAACAGCGCCAGGATCAGCGGCAAGCTCAGCACGCTGACCAGCGTCGAAATCAGGATCGAGGCCGACACCCGCGCCACCGCCAGATTGTAGTGCTGCGCCAGGATATAGACATTGCCCGCCACCGGCAGCGCCGCGGTGACGACCAGCACCTTGGCCGTAAACGGATCGACGGGGAAGAGGACATAGGCGCCCAGCCCCACCGCCAGCGGGTGCAACACCAGCTTCGACAGCGTCAGCCAGCCGGCAACCACCGGGCGTTCGGCGCGCGAGGTGGCAAGGCTGGCACCGATGGCGAACAGCGCGCCGGGCGTGGCGGCGGCGCCCAGCAGCACGATGAAGGCATCCACCGGCCCCGGCAGCGCCCAGCCCGTGGCCGACCAGCCCAGCCCGGCGGCCATGGCCACGACCATCGGGTTGCGCACCAGCCCCTGCGCGATCACGCGCGGCAGGTCGGGCGACAGCCGCCCCTGCCGGGCCAGCGTGACGATGACCGTCAGCAGGCTGGAAAACACGATCAGGTCGATCACCAGCACCAGGATGATCGTGCCCGCCGCCTGATTGCCCAACAGCAGCACCAGCATCGGCACGCCCAGAAAACCGGTATTGCCGATCACCCCCGCCTGCGCCTCCATCGAGGCCTGATCCAGCGGCAGGCGGCGGACAAAGGCCACCGCCAGCACGACGATATAGACCAGCACCGTGCCCCACAGATAGGCCGCTGCGGCGCGCGGCTCGAAGATGTCGCCGATGGACATGTTCGCCGCAAAGCCGAACAGCAGCGCCGAGAGGGCGAAATAGAAGACAAAGCGGGTCAGCCAGGCGGTGGCCTCGGGCGGGAAGAAGCCGCGACGGCCGGCCAGGAAGCCCAGGCCGATGACGGCAAAGAACGGCA
>SKNG01000488.1 GCA_007120685.1 Paracoccaceae bacterium
ACGAGATCTTCGTGGTGTCGATGGACGGCATCCCCGAGGTCTTCGACATGATCCGCACCGGCGGGCCGGCGGCGCTGACCGTGGCCTATGACGTGGACCGCATGGGCACCACGGCGGTCGATGTGACCGCGGCCGCGCTGGAGGGCAGCACGCCCGCCTCGCGCATCCTGACGCTGGCGCCCTGCCTGGTGACGCAGGACACCGCCCCGGCGCAGGGCGAGCGGCCGGACTTCGGCAACTGTGCGCTCTTCTCGGGCGAGGCTTTCCTGGCCAACTGACCCCACCCAACCCCGGCGCGGCCACTTCCCGTGGCCGCGCCGGCCCCATGCCCGAAGCACATAGGACCGTCCGGGATGACGACAGCGACCGCGCCTGAACAGGCGGCAGCGACGGATTTGGACGTGCCGCTTCTGGAAGTCCGCCAGATGGTCAAGGACTTCCCCGGCACCCGCGCGCTGGATCACGTCGATCTGACCGTGCGCGCCGGCGAAATCCACGCGCTTCTGGGCGAAAATGGTGCCGGCAAGTCCACCATCATCAAATGCATCTGCGGCGCCCAGTCCACCACGGCGGGCGCGGTGCTGATCGATGGCAAGCCGGTCAGCATCAACTCGCCGCAAGAGGCGCAGGCGGCCGGGATCGCGGTGGTCCACCAGCACGGCAATCTGATCGCCAGCCTGTCGGTGGCAGAGAACCTTTGCCTGGGCGAACCCCTGCCCCGTGTCGGCGGCGTGCTGGTCAACTGGCGCGCGCTGCACCGCCGCGCGCGTGAGACGCTGGCGGCGGTGGATCTGAAGCTGGACCCCGGCCGGCTGTGCGGCGAATTGCGCCCGGACGAACAGGCCATGGTAACCATCGCCCGTGCCGTGGCGCGCAAGGCGCGGCTGATCATCCTGGACGAACCCACCGCCGCCCTGCTTCCGCGCGAGGTGGAGACGCTGTTCGCCCAGATGCGCCTGCTGGCCGCGCGGGGCGTGGCCTTCCTCTATGTCAGCCATCGCCTGACCGAGGTGTTCGAGATCGCCGACCGGGTGACCGTGCTGCGCGACGGCAGGAACGCCGGCAGCTTCGACCGCGCCACGATGGACCGCAGAACCGTGGTTTCCGCCATCGTCGGCGCCGAAACCGCGCTGCGCGAACGCCATGTCGCGCCGGTGTCGGAAGGCCCGGCGCTGCTATCGGTCACCGACCTGCGCGCGCCGCGGGTGGAGGGTGTCAGCTTCGATCTGCGCCCGGGCGAGGTGCTGGGCGTGGCCGGCCTGCCCGGCAGCGGCGCCGAGGAGGTGATGAACCTGCTCTTCGGCCGCAGCCGGGCCAAGGCCGGCAAGATCACCCTGGACGGCAAGCCGTTGCGCCTGCGCAACCCCGCCGACGCCATCCGCGCCGGCATCGCGCTGGTGCCGCAGGACCGGCTGGCCGAGGCCGTGCTGCACGGCTATTCGGTGCGCGAAAACATCACCCTGCCCTCGCTCTCGCGCTTCCTGCGCGACCCCCTGATGCGCTTCGTTCATGGCGGGCGGGAACGCCAGGCGGCGCGCGATGTGGTGGCGCGGATGAAGGTGCGCACGCCGGGCACCGAAACACCCATCGACGCGCTTTCAGGCGGGAACCAGCAGAAGGCGGTGCTGGGCCGCTGGCTTACCACCGGGGCACGGGTCTTCCTGCTCAACTCTCCCACCGCCGCCGTCGATGTCGGCGCCAAGGCGGAAATCTACGAACTGATCGCCGAACTGGCGGCATCGGGCGCGGCGGTCCTCTTCACCTCGACCGAGGTGGAGGAGTTCCCGGTAATCTGCGGCCGGGTGCTGGTCTTCGCGCAAGGCCGCATCGCCGGCACGCTGACCGGCGAGCAGGTGACCGAGGCCAATATCATGACCATCGCTGCGGGAGAGAGCCTTGAGCAAGACTGACACCACCGCCCCGGGGCTGGGCTTCGACCTGCTGTCCTTCCTGGCGCGCTATGGCACGATCCTGTCGCTCATTGCGCTGATCGTCTTCTTCAGCTTCATGCGGCCCGAGGTCTTTGCCACCACGCGCAACATGCTCAACGTGCTCAACCAGGTGTCGATCCTGGGCATCATCGCCATCGGCCTGACGGTCTGCCTGGTTATCGGCCAGTTCGATCTGTCCATCGGCGCGCTGGCCACTTTCGGCGGCTACATGGCCGCGCGCTTCCTGATGGAGATCGGCCCCGCGAACGGCACGCCGATGGTAGTGGCTGGCGTGGTGCTGCTGGTGCTGGGGATGGCGGTGATCATCGGCATCATAAACGGCGCGCTGGTGTCCTATCTGGGGATATCGGCCATCGTCGAGACCCTGGCGATGAGCTTCATCGTCACCGGCGCGATCCTTGGCATCTCCCGCTCGCGCACCATCTCGCCCGTTGAAATTCCGGATGCGTTCAAGATCATCGGGCAGGGCAGCATCGCCGGCATCCCCAACCCGGTGCTGATCCTGATCGCCACGGCGATCATCCTGTGGCTGTTTCTGGAACACACCCAGCCGGGGCGCAACATGTATGCCATCGGCGGCAACAAGGAGGCCTCGCGCCTGTCCGGCATCCCGGTCAAGCGCTATGCGCTGGTCGCCATGGGCATCTGCGCGGCCTGCGCGGCGCTGGGCGGCATGGTGGCAGCGGCGAACCTGGGCGCAGGACGGCCGCAGGGGGTGGGCGATGTCTATCTGCTCAACGCTTTCGTGGCGGTGTTCATCGGCGCCTCCACCCTGCGGCCGGGCAAGTTCCATGTGCTGGGCACCGCCGTGGGGGTGCTGATGATCGGGGTCATCAACAACGGGCTGTCGGTGATGGGCGTGCCCAGCTTCTGGCAGTTCATCGTGCAGGGGGTGCTCTTGATCCTCGCGCTGATCAGCGCCTCGATGATGACGCTACGACGGTAGGGCGCGATGGCTTTCGGTTTTCAGGACGCCGGCCTGCCCTGGGGCGATGCGCGGCCCTATCCGCCCTTCCCCCATCCCTATCGCGGCGCGGAAGATCTGGTCGTGGGCTTCACCGCACCGGCGGGCGGCGTGCGCCCCTTCCTGCCGCGCGGGGTGGAACCGGCGGGCGACCCGGTCGCCTGTCAGGCCAAGTTCCGCTGGGTGCCGCTGTCGGTCCACGGCCCCTATCACGAGGCCTATGTCAGCGCGACGGTGCGCTTTGACGGACAGGATTACCGCTTCCTGCTCTTGGCCTATACCGACAACGAAAGCCCGTTGATTGCGGGGCGCGAGATCTGGGGCACGCCGAAGAAACTGGCGCGCATGAAACATGGCTGGCGCACCTCTGGCGGGCTGTTTTCCGACCATCTGACCGCCACGCTGGCGCGTCCGCGCGCCATGCGGCTGATGACCATGGGGCTGGTGATGGACCGGCAGGTGGAACCGCCCGATACCCCGCCCCTGCCCACGCTTTTGCTGAAAATCCTGCCCGATGCCGCCAACGAACGCCCGGCGCTGGCGCAGCTGATCCGCCTGCAGGGCCATGCCACGCCCCACCGCGCCGCCGATGGTTCGGCCATGGTGTTCACCGGCCGCCCCTCGCTGAGCTTCGATGCGATGTCCACCGCCGACCCGCTGCACCTGTTGCGGCCCGTGGCGCTGACCGGGGGCAGTTTCGCGCGGCTGGACTTTTCGCACGGGCCGGGCGAGGTGATCCATGATTATATGGCAACGGGCTGAACCGGCCCGGGCCGACAGCGAAAGGGGGACCGGATGAGCGATGCGATGAATTGCGGCGTGGTGGGCGCCGGGCTGATGGGGCGCGAGATTGCGCTGGTCTTCGCGCTGGCGGGCCACAGCGTGCTGCTGCATGACCGCACCGAGGAGGCGCTGACGGCGGCGATGGACCGATTGGCGGCGATCATCGACAAGGGCATCGCGCGCAACCTCTTTGCCGAGGGGGACCGGGCCGCGCTGGACCGCATCGCCACCACCACCGATCTGGCCGATTTCAGCGGCTGCGATTTCGTCACCGAAGCGGTGTTCGAGCGTGAGGACATCAAGGCCGAGGTCTTCGCGGCGCTGGACCGGCACTGCAAGCCCGATTGCATCATCGCCACCAATACCTCGACCATCCCCATCACCGTGCTGGCCTCCTACGTGGGCGAGGCGCGGCGGGGGCGCTTCATCGGCACGCATTACTTCTCGCCGGTCAGCCGGATGAAGCTGGTCGAGGTGATCCCGGGTCATTTCACCGATCCGGGTATCGTCACCCGCACGCTGGACATCTGCACGGGGCTGGGCAAGAAGCCGATCCCCATCAAGGACGTGACCGGCTTTGCGGTCAACCGCCTGCTGCATGTGCTGATGATCGAAGCGGTGCGGCTGGTCGAGGAAGGCGTCGCCACGCCCGAGGATATCGACACCGCCTGCAAGCTGGGTCTGGGCCATCCGATGGGGCCGTTCGAGCTGATGGACGCCACCACCTCCAGCCTGTGCCTGCAGGCGCAGGAAATCATGCATGACGCCTATGGCGAACGCTTCCGGCCTCGGCCGCTGCTGAAGGCGCGGGTGCGCGCGGGCTTGGTCGGCGGGCGCGGGCGGCCGGGCTGGCGGCGGGCGTGAAAGGGATCGAGGAAGGAAAGATGAGCGATACCGATCTTGTGCTTTATGCCGTGGCCGATGCCTGCGCCACGATCACCGTGAACCGGCCCAAGGCGCTGAACGCGCTGAATACAGCGGTGCTGGAGGGGCTGTCGGTGGCGGTGGACCGCGCGGTCGCCGACCCGGCGGTGCGGGTGATCGCCCTGCGCGGCGCGGGCGAGCGCGCCTTCATCGCCGGCGCCGATATCGCCGATTTCGTCGGCGCGACGCCCACCGATGCGCTGGCCATGGCCGCACGCATCCGCCGGCCGATGGATGCCATCGCAGCCAGCCCGAAGCCGGTGGTGGCGGTGATCCACGGCTTCTGCCTGGGCGGCGGGCTGGAGATCGCGCTGGCTTGCGACATCCGCATCGCGGCGGATACGGCGAAACTGGGCGTGCCCGAGGTCAAGCTGGGCATCCTGCCCGGCGGCGGCGGCACGGTGCGGCTGACGAAGATCGCCGGGTCGTCGGTCGCGCGGCAGCTTTGCATGCTGGGCGAGCCGATCACCGCACAGCGGGCTTTCGATCTGGGCCTTCTGGCCGCCGTCCACCCCGAGGCCGCGCTTGAAGAGGCGGCGCAGGCACTGATCGACCGGCTGGCCGAGATGCCGCCCTTCGCGCTGGCGCAGATGAAATCCTCGCTGAACATGGCGATGCACGCCGATACCGACACCGCCCTGCAGGCAGAGATCAAGAGCTTCGCGCTGTGCTTTGCCACCGAGGATCAGCAGGAAGGCGCGAGGGCCTTTCTGGATAAGCGCAAGCCCGCGTTCCGGGGGCGTTGAGCGGCAGGACCAGCCCGTGTCGAAAAGGCCGCCGTCTGGCGGATGTCCTGCGGCCGCCGGCGCGGTGGGTGCGGGACGGTTCGGACAGGCGCCTGCACTGACGGGCAACCCTGGTAGTGTCCAGATGGAAAACGATCGCACCGCAAGAGCCCAAGACGCGGGAACAGGGTGGGTCCCGGTTGATACGAGATCCGGTTGATTGGCTAGGGACGCATGGGTAATGACGAAAAACGGGCTTTGTCATACGCCCATTTGCACGCGCCTTCGAAGGCGCGACATCCCTCCCCCGCGCCTGCCAAAACGATCACCGGAAACGGTACGAAGCGCCTTCTGTAGCCGTCGCAGGGACAGGCAGGAAGGAAAGCGAGGTGATACAGGGTGCGCTCATCCCACTCCACGTGCAGCAAGGCAGCCGAAGTCACCTTAACCATCTGCGACGTTGCGGGGCAATTCATGTCGTGGCGCACCCGAGAGGATTCGAACCTCTGACCTCTGCCTTTGGAGGGCGATCTCGAAGCATTTTCACGACTTGCACTTGCTTTGCGCAACATTGCTAGACTATTCATTTGAGTGGCATATTCGCGCTAGTAGCAATTTCTGCAAATCGGGCAAAAACCCGTGATCTTGCTTCCTGCTGCTTCCTATATGCTTCCTGTGCTAACCTTTGCCTTCAGGATCGAGCCCATGCCGAAGCTGACGAAAACCCTGATCGACGCCCTCACACCGTCCGAAGCCGACTTCTTCGTGTGGGATGACGCCCTGCCCGGCTTCGGTGTGCGCGTCTGGCCGTCGGGCCGGAAGACCTACCTCGCACAATACCGCGCCGGGCGGCGCACCAGGCGGATGAAGATCGGCACGCACGGGCCGCTAACCGTGGAAGAGGCGCGTCGCGAGGCGAAGATCATTCTGGGCGATGTGGCGCGCGGCGAAGACCCGGCTGAAGAGCGCGCTACCCGCCGCAAAAGCCTGACCATGGCCGAGCTGTGCGCCCGCTATCTGGACGCCCTCGATCGTGGCCTGATCATGGGCAAAGGCGGCCGGCCGAAGAAGCCTTCGACACTTTACACCGATCGGGGCCGGATCGAGCGGCATATTGTGCCGCTGCTGGGGAAGAAGCTGGTGCGCGATCTGACCCGCGCCGACGTGACCCGCTTCCTTCGGGACGTGACCGCTGGAAAGACCGCCACGATCGAGAAGACTGGAAATCTGCGCGGCAAGAGTGTGGTTCGCGGTGGCGCCGGCACTGCCGCCCGCACCGTCGGGCTTCTGGGCGGAATTCTGAGCTTCGCAGTCTCGGAGGGCGTGATCGACTTCAACCCGGCGGCGGGCGTAAAGCGGCCGGCCGACAACCGGCGGGATCGCCGCCTCACTGCTGAAGATTATCGCGCCTTGGGCGACGCCCTCGCCGCGCCCGCGTCGGATGCCGAGCACCGGCAGGTGATCAACCTGATCCGGCTGCTCGCGCTCACTGGCGCCCGTCTGGGCGAGATCGTGAAGCTTCGGTGGGAAGAAGTCGATCGCGCCGGGCAGTGCCTTCGGCTCGCCGATAGCAAGGAAGGAAAAACAGTGCGCCCGCTGGGCCGCCCCGCCCTCGATGTTCTGGCCGAGATCGAGCCGGAAGACGGCAACCCCTATGTGCTCACCGCCGTGCGCGGCACCGGGCACTTCGGTGGCGCTCCGGCCGGGATCGAGCGGATCATGCGCCGCGCCGGGCTGGAGGGCGTCACCGCACACACCTTGCGCCACGGCTACGCCAGCGTGGCGGCTGATCTGGGCTTCACCGATAGCACGATCGCCGCGCTTCTGGGCCATGCCGCTGGATCGGTAACGGGCCGTTATATCCACCACCTCGACGCGGTGCTTCTGGCAGCCGCCGACAAGGTGGCGCGGGAAGTTCACCGCCAGATGACCGGCGCGGAAGCCGACGTGGTGCCGCTTCCGACCGCGCGAAAGGGCTGATTTTTCTCGTCCATATGTTTTTAGCGGGTAACACGGGTAACACGGGTAACAGCATTGAAAACAAAGGGCGAATCCCGTTACCCACCTGTTTCACTCGTGGGTAACAAGGGTAACACGATCAGCGGCGCTTGAGCGCAAGGCCGCCGGGCTTGCATTGCTTATCATGGCGTGATAAGTAAGAGCCATGAAGATCGAAGAGCACTGGCCAGAATTCGACGCGGCGGAAGCACAACGCTTCTGGCTGACCGCTATTGATCTTTGCGATCTGGCGGCTGTGGGCGACGCCACCGATCCGAAAATGCGCAATATGCTCAATCACCTTTCGGATCGTGGGCATGTTCCCTTCGTGAAGTCTGGAAAGAGCCGAACGGCACCACGGCATTATAGCCTCGTGTCGGCGCTAATGCTTCGAATCATTCTGGACCTGGCCAACGAAGGCCGGACCTATGTTTACGGCACGGCCGTCGCAAAAGCGGCGGCGGAATTGATGCTCGAAAGTCTGAACGAAGCCGCTGACAGTTTTGAACAAGAGCGCAACCTCGAAAACACATGGATCATTCATGCCGGTATCGCCGAAGACGGCTGCCCGAAGTCAATAACGGTGCACCGCGGCGATAGTATGCCGCGCCCTACGGGCTTTCATTTCTCCGTGGTGGACTTGGGTTACATGATCTGGCGCGTCTGCGATCTATACGCCGATAGGTGGCGCGACGATCTGCAAAAACGCGGGATAATTGAAAAGCCGCCGCCGATCGAAATCGGCGAAGACGGCTATCCAATTCAGCCGGAAGGGCGAAAAGCCCGTCGGGATTCCAATTCAGGGGGGAGCGAATGACCTTCACCGCCCGCTTCGGGCACTAACCGTCGGCACTGGCCCGACACAAACGGAGATCCCCGCCGGCGGGATTGTTGATCGCAAGGCGCCGCCGCCGGTGGAGCACTTCAACGCTGCCTTGGCCGGCGAGATCGGGATCAGAAACCGGGGCCTTTGGATGGCCGAGCCCGACTTCGACTTCCCCGAGCTGCCCGCGCTGGAATTTGCCGGCGCCACCTATGGGTCGCCAGTGCTGGTGGAGATATGGGCCGAAAAAACGACCATGAATGACGTGCTGGTGCCGCTCGCGCGGCGCTATGGCGCGAACCTGATCACTGGCACGGGCGAAATGAGCGAGACCTCGACCCGCCTCTTCCTCGACCGCGTGCGCGCGGCCGGCACGCCCGCACGAATTTTATACGTTTCCGACTTCGACCCGGCCGGGCGATCCATGCCGGTGGCCGTAGCGCGCAAGATCGAGTTCGCGCTCTTCCAGTCGGATGAAGCCCTCGACGTGACGCTTGACCCGCTGGTGCTGACCGAAGACCAATGCCGCCAGTGGAACCTTCCCCGCACGCCGATCAAAGATAGCGAACGGCGCGGCGCGAAGTTCGAAGGACGCTTCGGCGCTGGCGCGACAGAGCTTGACGCCCTCGAAGCCCTTCGCCCTGGCGAGCTGGCGCGGATCGTGGCGGCCGGGATCGAGCGTTACATAGACCCGGATCACGCCCGGCGCTTCAACGCGGCACTCGAAGAGCACCGGCACCGCCTGACCGAGATCAGCGCCACCGTGCAAGATCACCATGCGGAAGAGATCGACGCCCTGCGCGCCGACTATGACCGGCTGGTGCGCGACTTCGGCGAATGGCGCGACCGGGCCGAAGCGGTCTTCGATGGGATCGAAGAGCACCTTCAGCACGTCCTGGCGCCGGAGTTTGAACCGCCGACGCCAGCGCCGCGCCCGCCTGCACCCGCCCCGCTCTTCGACAGCGGGCGCAGCTACCTCGATCAGATCGAGCACTATCGCCAATGGCAAAGGAGGGCTGAATGAACGCCCCGATCCCGAACCCGCTGCTTTATCAGGCGGAAGACCCGGCCGCGATCCGCGCCCGCCGCGCCGACGAAGCCTTCTTCGCTGAAAATCCCCGCGCCCGCTGGCGTGTGCGCCCGCTGATCGAAGGCGAGAGCTCGATCGCCGAAGGGCTGCGCGGCCGGATGGGCTTCCGCGCCTATATGATCGTGATCCACCACGCCCGCGCCAAGGACCGCCGCGCTCGCGCCGGGATCGGCCGCTATCCCGTGGTGATCGGTGAACAGGATCGCGCCCGTGCAGTGGCCACGCTGAAGGCTGAAGCGCGCCGAATGGCGATCTGGTTTCGAAAGTGCTCTTCCACCCCGCCACCGGCACGGCCGGGGCGTGCAGCGTTGTGGTGATCGCCATGGCCGCCGCGTGGGAAGAAGTGCTGGATCTTCGCGCACGCCTGCACGGGCAGGGCTGGCGGATCGTGCCCTTGTGCGAGCGCACGAAGTCGCCGGTGTTCGCCGACTGGCCGCAGTTCCACTATGACCCGGCCGATCCCGAGCCGCCGACGCCTCGCACCCGCAACGCCAAGGGCGAGCCGACCAGGGCGAAGCACTTGGGCACCGGGGCGATCTGCGAAGGGCTGGTGGCGATCGACTTCGATATCGAAGACGCGGATCGCGCCCGTGCCGCGCGTGTAGCCTTCGAACAGGTGGCCGAAGCCTCGCCCGTTGTGCGCTTCCGCCCCGGCGCCGCGCGCTCGATGCTCTTCTATGGACCGGACGAGGGCGTGACCGGGATCAGCACGTCGATCGGTGAAG
>SKNG01000267.1 GCA_007120685.1 Paracoccaceae bacterium
ATCTGGCTCGCGCAGGTGTTCTCCTGCGCCGAGGCGCGGCGTGGCGGTGTTGTAAAGCGGCAGGTGCGCGACGTGGAGCGTCTGGTGGGGCGTGCGGCCTTCATGGCGGAACTGGACCGCCGCGGTTTTCAGGCGGTCGAGAACGGACGCCACTTCGTCATCTTCTGCAACAGCCTGCCGATCCGGCGCCTGCGGTGAACGGGCCTTCGAAGGCCCGTTCGTCAAGCCGCGTCGACGCGGCTTTGCACGCGGGTCCGAACCCGCGTCACGCAAGGCGTTTCGAAACGCCTTGCCCACGCCTGACCCGGCCTTGCCTCGTAGACGCCTGCGGGATACGCATTGAGCGGAAAAACCGGAGTCTCTCATGCCCGACGATCTGATTAATTCCTATCTGACCGGCCCGGACGAGCAGGGCCGTTTCGGCCCCTTCGGCGGGCGGTTCGTCTCCGAAACCCTGATGCCGCTGATCCTGGAACTGGAGGCGCAGTATGAGCGCGCGAAGACCGACGCCAGTTTCTGGGCCGAGATGGACGATCTCTGGACCCATTACGTCGGCCGCCCCAGCCCGCTCTACCTAGCCCAGCGCCTGACCGAGCATCTGGGCGGCGCCAAGGTCTACATGAAGCGCGACGAGCTGAACCACACCGGCGCGCACAAGATCAACAACGTGCTGGGCCAGATCATCCTGGCCCGCCGCATGGGCAAGACCCGCATCATCGCCGAAACCGGCGCCGGCCAGCACGGCGTTGCCACTGCCACCGTCTGCGCCAAGTTCGGCCTGCAATGCGTCGTCTACATGGGCGCGCATGATGTCGAACGCCAGCAGCCCAATGTGTTTCGCATGAAGCTGCTGGGCGCCGAGGTGGTCCCCGTGACCAGCGGGCGCGGCACGCTGAAGGACGCGATGAACGACGCCCTGCGCGACTGGGTGACCAATGTGCGCGACACCTTCTACTGCATCGGCACGGTTGCCGGCCCCCACCCCTATCCAGCGATGGTGCGCGATTTCCAGGCGATCATCGGCAAGGAAACCCGCCAGCAGATGATGGCCGCCGAGGGGCGCCTGCCCGATACGCTGGTCGCCGCCATCGGCGGGGGGTCGAATGCGATGGGGCTTTTCTACCCCTTCCTTGACGACAAGGAGGTCGCCATTGTCGGCGTTGAGGCCGGCGGCAAGGGTGTCAACGACAAGATGGAGCATTGCGCCAGCCTGACCGGCGGCCGCCCCGGCGTGCTGCACGGCAACCGCACCTACCTGTTGCAGGACGACGACGGGCAGATCCTGGAGGGCTTCAGCATCTCCGCGGGCCTCGATTACCCGGGCATCGGCCCCGAACACGCCTGGCTGCATGAGACGAGGCGCGCGCAATATGTCGCCATCACCGATGCCGAGGCGCTGGAGGCCTTCAAGCTGTGCTGCGCGCTGGAAGGCATCATCCCGGCGCTGGAGCCCAGCCACGCGCTGGCACAGGTGATGAAACTGGCCCCGACGCTGCCGCGCGACCATCTGATCGTCATGAACATGTGCGGACGGGGCGACAAGGACATCTTCACCGTCGCCAGGGCCTTGGGAGTGGACCTTTGAAAAAGACAGTTTCGACGGCGCTTGCCGTCCTGATGATGGCGGCCCCGGCCGCAGCCTTCGATGGCGTTTACGGCGAAACCTGTGTCCCCGATGGCGATATCGTGCCCATGATCATAGAGGGCGATCTGATCACTTTCTACGAATCACGATGCCGCATGACCAACCCGGTCAACGTGCGGGACATGGAGGGGGCAGTCCTTTTCGACCTGCAATGCGAAGGCGAGGGCGAAACCTGGGTGGACCGCGCCATGCTTCAGCCCAGTTGGGACGGCGGATTGATCTTCGTCTGGCGCGGCTTTGCCTCGATGTTGCCGCGCTGCGAATAGCCACCGCAGCCCGGTACTTTCAGCACTACCCTGAACATCCGCCGTCCCTTCACCTTGCCCCAAATTCTCCCGGGGGGGCGAGCGCCCGTACATCGGCCCGGTGGAGGCTGTTGAAGAAGTCGTTTCAGGCGGTGCCGTGATCGGTCGGGCTTTGCGCATGTGGAGGATGGAACAAGGCAACAGCAGCAGGGCCGCCGCCAGCGTCTTCAGGTTCATGGCTGTGGCGGCCAGCGGAGCCTGGCTCTTCGTGTTCTCGAGCCCTCTGCGGATGGCTCTGGCCAGTCCGTGGAGCGGTCGCCATGGTTGCGCCATCGTTCCGAGCAACGATGGCGACGCCGTCCCAGCGTTGCCGGATGCGGGTCAGCGAGGAATGATCCGGCAAGGCTGCATGCAAGGCGTAGCCGATGAACCAGCGGATCGCGAGATTGACCTGGGCTTGCCGCATCAGGTGCCGATCATGGAACGAGCCAAGGTCCGCCACTGATGGGGTGGACGGCTCCCGCTCCCGGCATCGCGATGTGCCACATTGGGTGCCAGTGCGGTCACCACTTAGGGGAGCCATCCATGGAGCAGCCTATCACCATCGGCATCGATCTGGCGAAGAACGTGTTTCAGGGTCCGAGCGGGAACGATCGATCCAGTGGATCGATCGTCGCGAAG
>SKNG01000407.1 GCA_007120685.1 Paracoccaceae bacterium
CAGCGCCTCGGTCACCCGCAGCAGATCGCCCGCCGCCCGCCGGTCCAGCCGGCGGATGCGCGCGCCCCGGTGCGGCATCTGCTCCACCACACCGCCCGCCGCCAGCCGCCCCAGCGCCTCGCGCACCGTGGAGCGGCCGACGCCATAGGCCTGCATCAGATCGGGCTCGACCAGCCGCTGACCCGGCACATAGCGCCCGTCCGACAGCCCGTGCAGGATGTCGCGCACCACCGCATCGGTGCTGGACAGGGGCAGGGGTTTCAGCGGCGCGGTCATCGCTTCGGTACCATCTCCCAGGCAACCTCTGCCAGCGGCCCGGCCATGCGCCCCATCTCGGCCGCGCGGGCGTCCGAGGCCGTGCCATCCAGCGCCCGCTTGGCGATGCCCTGGATGATCGCCGCCAGCCGGAACAGCCCCAGAATGACGTAAAAGTCAAAGTCATCGGGCCGTTGGCGCGCGGTTCTCTGGCACCACAGGTTGATATAGTCCTCTTCCGGCGGGATGCCGGTGCCGGTCAGATCCACCCCGCCCAGCCCCCGGAACACCCCCGGCGCCACCCGCCAGACCATGACGTTATAGGCGAAATCGGCATAGGGGCAGCCTAGCGTGCTGAGTTCCCAGTCCACCACGGCCAGCACCCGCGGCTCGGACGGATGCAGGATCAGATTGTCCAGCCGGTAGTCGCCATGCGACAGGCGCACCTCCTCCGGCCGTGTCGGCAGATGCCGGGGCAGCCAGTCGATCAGCCCGTCCATGGCGCCGATCCGATGCGTCTCGCTGGCGCGATACTGCTTCGTCCAGCGCGCCACCTGGCGTTCCACATAGCCGCCCTGCCGCCCGTAATCGCCCAGGCCCACGGCTTCCGGCTCCACCAGGCTGATCGCCGCGATGGCCCGGTTCATCGCGTCGAAGATGCCGGCGCGCTGCTCCGGCGTCTGGTCCGGCAGGCGCGGGTCGAACAGGGTGCGGCCGGGCAGGTATTCCATGACAAAGAACATCGACCCCATCACCGCCGGATCGGTGCACAGCGCATGCACCTTCGGCACCGGCACATCCGTCCCCGCCAGTGCCTTCATCACCCGGTATTCGCGGTCCACCTGATGCGCCGAGGGCAGCACATCGCCCACCGGCTTCTGACGCAGCACGTAACTGCCGCTCGCCGCATCCACCCGCCAGGTGGGGTTCGACTGCCCGCCGGAAAGCCGCTGCAGGCTGACCGGCCCCTCAAACCCCGGCACATGCGCCGCCATCCAGGCGCTGAGTTCCGCTTCCGCCATCGCCATCCCCCCAGATACACCGGCAGAATGCCCCTTCAGCGTAACCCTGGTCAAGCAAAAATCGTCTGACGATCTTGTCTGCCGTGAATATCTGCGTTAGACTGGAAGGCAACCAGAGGAGGACAGCATGATTCCCGACAAATCTGCCCGCGTGATCGACCTGGAGGCCCGCCTCAACGATTTCATGGACGAGCATATCTATCCCAACGAGGCCCGCTACTTCCGCGAGGCCGAGGATCTGGGCCCCTTCGCCTATTACCCGATGATCGACGAGTTGAAGCCCAAGGCCCGCGCCGCCGGGCTGTGGAACCTGTTCCTGCCGGAATCCGAGCGCGGCGCGGGGCTGTCGAACCTCGAATACGGCTTTCTGTGCGAGATCATGGGCCGTTCCTTCCTCGCCCCCGAGGTGTTCAACTGCAACGCCCCCGATACCGGCAACATGGAGGTGATCGAGCGTTACGGGACCGAGGCCGACAAGGAACGCTGGCTGAAGCCGCTTCTGGAAGGCGAGATCCGGTCATGTTTTGCCATGACCGAACCCGATGTCGCTTCGTCTGACGCCACCAACATCCAGGCCGAGATCCGGCGCGATGGCGATGAATACGTCATCAACGCGCATAAGTGGTATACCACTGGCGCCTCCAACCCGGCCTGCAAGATCTGCATCTTCATGGGCAAGACCGACCCGCATAACCCGGACCGGCACAAGCAGCAGTCGATGATCCTGGTGCCGATGGACAGCCCCGGCATCACCGTCGTCCGCTCGCTGCCGGTCTTCGGCTGGTATGGCGTGCCGGACCGTGCGTCCGAGGTGAAGTTCGAGAATGTGCGCGTGCCGGCCGAGAACATCCTGCTGGGCGAGGGGCGCGGCTTCGAGATCGCCCAGGGCAGGCTGGGACCGGGCCGCATTCACCATTGCATGCGCTCGATCGGCATGGCCGAGCGGATGCTGGAGGGGATGATCGACCGCTCCCTGCAGCGCGTCGCCTTCGGCAAGCCGGTGGCCGAACAGGGGGTGACGCGCGAGCGTATCGCCAATGCCCGCATCCTGATCGACCAGGCCCGCCTGCTGACCCTGCACGCGGCGCATAAGATGGACACGGTGGGCAACAAGGAAGCCCGGATCGAGATCGCCATGATCAAGGTCGCTGTGCCCAACATGCTGTGCCAGGTCAGCGACTGGGCGATCCAGATGTTCGGCGGCGGCGGCACCAACAACGATTTCGGCACCGCCATGGCCTATGCCATCGGCCGGGTGCTGCGGCTGGCCGACGGGCCGGACGAGGTGCA
>SKNG01000049.1 GCA_007120685.1 Paracoccaceae bacterium
GTTCGGGCAGGCCGGCCAGCACCAGCAGCGCCAGCCCGCCCATGACCAGCAGTTGCGACATGGCCGGCTGCGGATCGACCCCGGCGCCGCCGAAGAACTGCGCCAGCGAGGTGGCCTGCGCGGCCATCGACCCGGCAACCTGCAGCGCGATGACCAGCAGCCGGAACCCCATGCCCAGCGCCAGCCCGATGGCAGCTTCGGCGGCCAGGAACCCGGCCAGCGCCACCGGCCCGCCATCGGGCAGGGCGACGCGGTCCTGCACGGCCGGCGCGATGACCATGGTCATGGCCAGCGCCAGCATCAGCCTCACCCGGCCGGGCACCACCCGCTCGCCGAAAGCCGGCAGTACCGCGAAGGCGGCACCGAGCCGGGCAAAGACGCCGAAGCCCCCGGCCAGCGCCGCTTCGGCCAGCGCCGCCAGCGCTTCCAGTTCGGCCAGCAGCGCCGGGTTCATGCCGGCTCCGCCTCTGGCGCGGGGCTGTCCAGCAGCGCCGAAGGGCCGGGCACGGTGCCGACCAGCGCCGGGCGCGCATCCATGCCGATCTCCTCGATCGCCAGCACCGGGGCGGCGATGTCGCGCGCCACCATCGCGTGGCGCAGGAAACGGCGCCGGCGCGCGGGCGTTACCAGCGCCGCCTGCGTGCCGTGCGCCGCCAGCCCGGCAAAGGTTTCGGCCAGCGCGCCGGCAAGGCGGGCGAAATCGGGCGGCGGCAGGGCGATGTCGAGCATGCCGCGCTCGCCCTCCATCTGGTAGCGGGTGAAGATCTCTTCCCATTCCGGGGCCAGTTGCACCAGCGGCACCGTGCCATCGGCCCGGCGCAGCCCGGCGACAAGCTGGAAGCCCAGCCGCTGGCGCACATGGTCGCAGACGGCTTCCGGTGCCAGCCCCTGCACCCGCAATTCGGCGATGGCCTCCAGGATCAGCGGCAGGTTTCGGATCGAGACCCGCTCTTCCAGCAACAGCCGCAGCACCGCCAGCAGCATGTCCACCGGCACCTTGTCCGGCACCAGTTCGTCGATCAGCCGGCGGTTGGCCTCGGCCCGCGCGGGATCGGACAGCGTGCCCATTTCGTCCAGCATCCGGCGCAGCCCGCGCAGGGTCAGCAGGCGGGGGAAATTGGCCTTCATCACCTCCAAGAGATGCGTGGCCAGCACCTCGGCCGGGCTGACCACGGTCAGGCCGGCCAGCGCCGCCGCCTCCTGCGCGGCAGGCGCAATCCAGCGCGCCGGCGCGGCATAGACCGGCTCGCGCACGTCGATCCCCTCGGGCGGGTCGGCGACGGTATCGGTCAGGAGCGCCAGCTTGCGGTCGGGGTAGAGCCGCCCGCGCCCCTGTTCGACGCCATGGATCAGGATGGCATAGCCGCCCTGGTCCAGCGTGGGGTCGTCGGTCAGCCGGATCTCGGGCAGGATCAGGCCGAAACTGCGCATCACATGCTGGCGCATGTTGACGATGCGCGCGTCCAGTCCCGTGGCCGGATCCAGCGCCATCGCCACCAGGTCCGGCGCGAAGGTGACGTGGATCTCGTCCAGGTCCAGCGTATCGCCCGGCCGGGCGGCCCGGGGGGCGCCGGTGTCGGCCTCTGGCCGGGCGGCCTCGGCCTCGGCGCGGGCCTGCATCCGGCGGGCCAGCAGGCTGGCCCCGGCCAGCGCCGCCGCACCCAGCACGAAGGGCAGGAAGGGCAGGCCCGGCACCAGCGCGAAGAGCGTCATCAACAGCGCCACGGTCATCAGCGCCGCCGGGTAGCGGCCAAACTGCGTCATCAGCGTGCTGTCGGTCGCCCCCACCGCGCCGCCGCGCGCCAGCAGCAGCGCGGCGGCGATGGAGATGATCACCGCCGGGATCTGGTTCACCAGCCCGTCGCCCACGGTCAGAATGGCATAGGTCTCGAACGCCTGGCCCAGCCCCATGCCATGCACCAGCGTGCCCATGATCAGCCCGACCACGATGTTCAGCAGCGTGATCAAGAGCCCCGCGATGGCGTCGCCCTTGACGAATTTCGACGCGCCATCGAGCGAGCCGAAGAAGGTGGTTTCCTGCTGTTCGCGTTCACGCCGGGCCTTGGCCTCGTGATGGTCGATGGCGCCGGCGGACATGTCGCTGTCGATGGCCAGCTGCTTGCCCGGCATCCCGTCCAGCGCAAACCGCGCGCCGACCTCGGCCATGCGCCCCGCGCCTTTGGTGATGACGATGAAATTGACGATCAGCAGGACGCAGAACACCACCACGCCCAGAAACACGCTGCCGCCCATGATGAAGGCCGCAAACCCCTCGATCACCGAACCCGCCGCATGGGTGCCCGCATGCCCCTCGCCGATGATCAGCTTGGTGGACGACACATTGAGCGAGAGCCGCAGCATCAGCGAGGCCAGGAGCACGGTGGGGAAGATGGAGAAATCCAGCGGCCGTTCGATGAAGAGGGTGGTGGTGAACATCAGGATCGCCAGCGCGAAGGACAGCGCCAGGCCGATGTCCAGCATCCAGGCGGGGATCGGCAGGATCATCATCACGATGATCGCCATCAGCGCCAGCGCCAGCAGGACGGTGGGGCGGAAGAGGGCGGAA
>SKNG01000352.1 GCA_007120685.1 Paracoccaceae bacterium
TCCCGGTGCTGACCATCATCGGGCTGCAATTCAGCTTCCTGCTGGCCGGCGCCATCATCATCGAGAACGTGTTCTTCCTGCCCGGGCTGGGGCGGCTGATATTCCAGGCGATCACCCAGCGTGACCTGATCGTGGTGGAATCGGTGGTGATGCTGTTGGTCTTCGCGGTGATCCTGGTCACCTTCCTGGTCGATCTGGCCTATGCCGCCGTCGACCCGCGCCTGCGGCGCCGGGCGTAAGGGGGCGCGGATGAAAGGCCTTCCCCTGACCCTGTGGATCGGCGCCGCGCTCTCGGCCGTCTTCGCGCTGGCCGCGCTCGTCTCCTTCCTCTGGACGCCCCACCCGGTGGACGGGATGATGATCGCCTCGCGCCTGCAGGCGCCATCGCCCGCGCATTGGTTCGGCACCGACCATTTCGGCCGCGACATCCTGTCGATGATCATGGTCGGCGCGCGCACCTCCATCGCCGTGGCGGTAATCGCCGTGGGCATGGGCATGGCGCTGGGCGTGCCGCTGGGGCTGATCGCGGCGGCCAACCGCGGCGGGCTGGTGGATGAGATCATCATGCGCGGCAACGATCTGGTCTTCGCCTTTCCGGCGCTGGTCATCGCCATCCTGATCACTGCCGTCTTCGGCCCTTCGGCGGTCAACGCGATCATCGCCATCGGCATCTTCAACACCCCGGTCTTTGCCCGTGTCACGCGCGGCGGGGCGCTGAGCCTGTGGACGCTGGACTATATCCGCGCGGCCGAAGTGGCGGGCAAGGGGCCGGCGCGCATCTCGGTCGAGCATATCCTGCCCAATATCGCCAATCTGCTGATCGTGCAGGGGACGATCCAGTTCTCGCTGGGCATCCTCGCCGAGGCCGCGCTGTCCTATATCGGCCTGGGCGCGCAACCGCCGACGCCAAGCTGGGGCCGGATGCTGGCCGAGGCACAAACGATGATCTCCATCGCGCCGCATATGGCTATCATCCCGGGGCTGGCCATCGTGCTGACGGTGCTGGGGCTGAACCTGATGGGCGACGGGCTGCGCGATGTGCTGGACCCGCGGGTGAGGCGCGCGCGATGAGCCTGATCGACGTGCAGAACCTTTCGCTGGATATCCACGGCACGCCGATCCTGCGCGATGTGTCCTTCACGCTGCAGGCGGGGCAGGTGTTCGGGCTGGTGGGCGAATCCGGCTCGGGCAAGTCGATGACCTCGCTGGCGCTGATGAAGCTGCTGCCGGAAGGGGCGCAACGCACGGGCAGCGCGGTGATGGACGGGCGCGACCTGTTTGCGCTGAATGAGCGCGCCATGTGCGCGGTGCGGGGCAATCAGATCGGCATGATATTTCAGGAGCCGATGACGGCGCTGAACCCGGTGCAAAGCATCGGCGATCAGGTGGCCGAAACGCTGGTGATCCATGGCGCCGCCACCCGGCGCGAGGCGCTGCGCGTGGCGCGCGAGAAGCTGGACCGTGTGGGGCTGGACGGGGCGCGCTTTCCGCTGGCGCGCTACCCGCACGAGCTTTCCGGCGGTCAGCGCCAACGGGTCTGCATCGCCATGGCCATCGCCCTGCGCCCGCGTCTGCTGATCGCCGATGAGCCGACAACGGCGCTGGACGTGACCACCCAGGCCCAGATCCTGGACCTGCTGAAGGGGCTGGTGGAGGACGAGGGCATGGGGATGATGCTGATCACCCATGACCTGGCGGTGGTCTCTGGCATCGCCGATCAGGTGGCGGTGATGCAACAGGGCCGGATCGTCGAACAGGGGCCGACCGAGGCGCTGTTCCGCGCCCGCCGCCATGCCTATACCCGCCAGCTTTTCGCCGCGTCGTCGCATATCCCGGCACGCGAGGCGATGGCCGAGGAGGCGCCTTTGCTGGAAGTGCTTGACGTGGTGCGCGACTATGCGCTGCCGCGCCGGTCGCTTTTCGGCCCCGCGCCCAGTCTGCGCGCGGTGGCAGGTGTCAGCCTGACCCTGAAGCGCGGCGAAAGCCTGGGGCTGGTGGGCGAGTCCGGTTGCGGCAAGTCCACGCTGACCCGCGCCATCCTGGGGCTGGAGGCCGTGCAGGCAGGCGAAATCCGGCTGGACGGTCAGCCGGTGCAGGCCGGGCGCCGGATGCCGCCCTCGCTACGCGCCGGGGTGCAGGTGGTGTTCCAGGACCCCTATGGCAGCTTCAACCCCCGCCACAAGGTGGCGCGGCTGGTGGCCGAGCCCTTCCATCTGGCGCCCGTCGATGCCCGCACGGCGCGCGAACGGGTGGCGGAATCGCTTGATGCCGTGGGGCTGCAACCCGGCGACATGGACAAGTATATCCATGAATTCTCTGGCGGGCAGCGCCAGCGCATCGCCATTGCGCGCGCGCTGATCATCCGGCCGAAGCTGATCGTGCTGGACGAGGCCGTGTCGGCGCTGGACGTGTCGGTGCGGTCGCGGATCCTTGATCTGCTGGCCGATCTGCAGGGCCGCTACGGGCTGTCCTATCTGTTCATCAGCCATGATCTGGGGGTCGTGCGGGCGATCACCGACCGGGTGCTGGTGATGAAAGCGGGCGAGATTGTCGAGGAAGGGCCGACGCAGGCGGTTTTCGCCGCCCCCACCCATGCCTATACGCGCCAACTGGTTGCCGCGACGCCGCAGATCCCGGCCGACTGGATGGCGCCGGAGCGCGCGTGATGCGCCCGCAAGACGCGCTCCCGCCCACCCACCCCCGCGCGCCTTGCGGGCGCATCAGGCCGGCGGCCGGGGACAAGAAAGGACTGAATGGATGAGCCTGAAACCCTGGTTCGACACGACCGAGACCTTCATTGCCGGGCACTGGCAGGCAGCGCCTGACCGGCTGGCGCTGGAAAACCCCTCGACCGGTGCGGGGATCGGCGAGATCGCGCGCGGCACCGCCGATCAGATCGACGCGGCCGTCGCCGCCGCGCGGGCCGCGCTGGATGGCGACTGGGGCCGCCTGACAGCGACCGAGAGGGGGCGGCTGCTGACGGCGCTGGGACGGCTGGTCGCCGACCGCGTGGACGATCTGGCCGCGCTGGAGGCGCTGGACGTAGGCAAGCCCCTGAAACAGGCCCGCGCCGATGCCGTGGCGCTGGCGCGGTATCTGGAATTCTACGGCGGTGCGGCCGACAAGGTGATGGGCGAGACGATCCCCTATCTGGCCGGCTATACCGTCTACACATTGCGCGAACCCCATGGCGTGACCGGCCATATCATCCCCTGGAACTATCCGATGCAGATCATCGGCCGTTCGGTCGGCGCTGCGCTGGCGATGGGCAATGCCTGCGTGCTGAAACCCGCCGAGGAAGCCTGCCTGACCGCGCTGGCCTTCGCCCGGCTGGCCGAGGAGGCGGGCCTGCCACCGGGCGCGCTGAACGTGGTGCCTGGCTTGGGCGAGGAGGCGGGCGCCGCGCTGGCCGGGCATCCGGGCGTGGACCACATCAGCTTTACCGGCTCGGTCCATGTCGGCACGCTGGTGCAGGCCGCGGCGGCCAGGAACGTGGTGCCGGTGACGCTGGAACTGGGTGGCAAGTCGCCGCAACTGGTCTTTGCCGATGCCGATCTGGACGCCGCGCTGCCGTTTCTGGTCAATGCCGGCATCCAGAATGCCGGGCAGACCTGTTCGGCGGCCTCGCGCATTCTGGTGCAGCGCAGCCGTTACGAGGAGGTCGTCGAGCGCATGGCGGCCCGCTATGCCGCATTGCAGGTCGGCCCGGCGGATGCCGATCTGGATGTCGGCCCGCTGATCTCGGCCCGGCAGAAGGAAATCGTTGAAGGGTTCATCGCGCGCGGGGGTGATCTGGAGACCGCCGCCACGGGGCGGATCGTCGATCAGGCGCCCTCGGGCGGGCATTATGTGGCGCCGGTGCTGTTTGCCGGTGCCGCGCCAGATCATGTGCTGGCCCAGCAGGAGGTTTTCGGCCCGGTGCAGGTGGTCATCCCCTTCGATGACGAGCATCAGGCGGTGCAGATCGCCAATGCCACCGATTTCGGGTTGGTGGCTGCGGTCTGGTCTGCGGATGGCGCGCGGCAGATGCGGCTGGCGCGGCGGCTGCGCGCGGGGCAGGTGTTTGTCAACAACTACGGGGCCGGGGGCGGGGTGGAACTGCCCTTCGGGGGCGTGGGCAAATCCGGCCATGGCCGCGAAAAGGGGTTCGAGGCGCTCTATGGCTTTTCGGTCCTGAAAACGGTCGCGGCGCATCACGGCTGACCGGCTTGCCGCCTTGTCCCTGCCGGGTAAGGTGGGGGTGCAGCGGCGGGGTGGTGTATGGTTGAGTGGGTTGCGGGATGGGGCACGGCGGAATGGAGCCTTGCGGTTGCTGTTCTTGCCCTGCTTGGCATTGATGGGGCTCGGGGCTGGCGCGTCCTGCGCTGGGTGCTGCGGGGCGGGAAATCAGCCCCGCCCGCGCCGATCCCGGTCGTCGTCCACCCCCCACCACCCGAGCCGGAGCAGCCAAAATCCACCGCCCTCCTCGGCTCGCCCCCCGCCCCGGTTCGCGTCTTCGGGCGCGAGGGTGAACTTGCCGATCTGCGCACCCGGCTGACCAATGCCCCCGACCGCCCCGTGGCGCTGGTCAATTCCGGGGCGGTGCTGGCCGGGCAGGGCGGGATCGGCAAGACGACGCTGGCGCGGGAATATGCCCGCCTCAATGCCGGGGATTATGACGCCATCCTCTGGACCCTCGCCGCCACCCGCCAGAACGTGATCGAGGGGCTGTGCGCCGCCGCTGACCATCTGGGCCTGCCGCGCCCCAACCCGCCGCAATTGGCCGATGCGCAGGCCGTCTGCACCCGGATCACCGCGCGGATCGCCGATCAGGGCGAGCGCTGGCTGATCGTCTGCGACAATGTCGAGGAGGCCGCGCATCTGGACGGGCTGATGCCCATCGGCGCGCATCTGCTGGTCACCACCCGGCAGGGGCAGGGCTGGGCCGGCTGGGATGCGGTGCGGACCGATGTGCTGGGCTTCGACAGCCCCGACGCCCCCGCCGTGCGCCTGCTGATGGCCCATGCCGGGCGCGACGACGATGCTGCGGGGGCGCAGCGGCTGGCGGGGCTGCTGGGCGGGCTGCCGCTGGCGCTGATCGTGATGGGGGCCTATCTGAAAGATCAGGCGCTGAGCTTCGATCAGGGCTGCGAGCACTGGCACCATGCGGTGACCAACGCACCCCAGAACGCCGGCTACGACGACTCGGTCTTCGGCGCGGTCAAGCTGAGCTATGACAAGCTGCCCGAGGACGCGCAGACCCTTGCCCGGCTCTTGTCCTATTGGGCGCCCGAGGGGCTGGGGCTGCGCCTGCTGCTGGACGCGCCGGGGGGGCAGAATTGGAAGGCGGTGCTCGACCTGATCCCCGAACCGCTTCAGGAACTCGTGCAGGATGAGGCCCGCGTTCGCGCCGCCTTTACTGCGCTGGCCGCACGGTCGCTGATCACCGGTAGGGGCGAGACCCGCGCGATGCACCGCCTGACCGCCGCCGCCCTGCGCGACATGGATCAGACCGCCCTCGCCCCCGCCGCCGTAGCGCTGCTGGCGGCGGTGTATCCGGGTGGCGAACAAAACCCGGGGCACTCCCCGCAATTCCCCCTCTGCGCCCGGCTGACCCCTCATGTGCGGGCACTGATGGCAAGCGGTGCCGCGCCGACCGTGGCGTTTTGGGACTATCTGCTCAATCAGGCCGGGGGCTATCTGAATGCCATCGCCGATTTCCCGGGCTGTTTGGCACTGGCGCAGGCCAGTCTGGCAGCGAAACAGCGGCGTGGTCTGCCCGAGTCGGATCGCGCTCTGGCCATGGCCCATGGCAATCTGGGCATGGCCTGGATGCGGGTGGGTGATCGGGACGCGGCAGAGCGGAAACTGAACCGCGCGCTTGAGCTAACCGAACGGCACCGCCCTGGATCGGCCGATCATGCCAGCGCGCTCGAACTGCTTGGCGGGTTGATGCTTGACCGGGTGCAGGCGGGGGAGCGGAACCGGCTGGGGCCGACGATCCGGCTTTATCGACAGGCGCTGGCGATTAGGCGGCGAGCGGGGCCGCGATCAATGGAGGTTGCGGGGGCCCTGAACAATCTCGGCACTGCCCACAGCCTGCAAGGGCGCAAGCGGGAGGCGGCGCGGCTCTTTGGTGCCGCGCTGGCAATCTGGCGCGATTTTCTGGCGCCGGGGGATGCGCGGCTGGCCACGTCGGCGATGAATGTCGGCTCGATCTGTCTGGAACTCGGCGCGGCGGCAGAGGCCGAGGATTTGCTGCGCGAGGCGCTGGGGATTTGGGAGGCCGTCTTTGCCGACCAGCCCGACCACCCCGACCGGCGCAATGCGGCCGGTTGGCTGATTTCCTGCCTGATGGTCCGCGCGCGGCAGGGGGTGAACCGGGGGATGCGCGAGGCCGAGGCGCGGCGGCTTTGCGGGCAATACGGGTTCGACTATGACGAACGGGTCGCCAAGGCCCGCGACTACCCCGACGCGCCCCTGCCCTGACCGCGCCCCGTTGCACCCGGTCGCGATTTCCGCCACCTATCGGAGCGCAGGGCAGGAGGGCAAACATGCGACTTCAGGACAAGACCGCCATCGTCACCGGCGCGGGCTCGGGCTTTGGCGCGGGGATCGCGCGGCGCTTCGCGGCGGAGGGCGCGCGGGTAATGGTGGCCGATATCAACGCGGACGCCGCGCAGGCCATCGCAGCCGAGATCGGCGGCATGGCGCAGGCGGTGGATGTGGCGCGGGCCGGGAGCGTCAAGGCGATGGCCGAAGCGGCGCTGGGGGCGTGGGGCCGGGTGGACATCCTGGTCAACAACGCCGGCGTCACCCATCTGCCCGCGCCGATGGAGGAGATCAGCGAGGAAGACTTCGACCGCGTGCTGGCCGTCAACGCCAAATCGGTCTATCTGACCGCCCGCCATCTGGTGCCGGCGATGAAGGCCGCGGGCGCGGCGGCGATCCTGAATGTGGCCTCCACCGCCGGGGTCTCTCCCCGCGCCGGGCTGAGCTGGTACAACGCCTCCAAGGGCTGGATGATCACCGCCACCCGCACGATGGCCGTGGAACTGGCCCCGGCCGGCATCCGCGTCAACGCGCTGGCCCCGGTGGCCGGGGAAACGCCGCTGCTGGCCAGTTTCCTGGGCGAGGACACGCCGGAAATGCGGGCGAAATTCCTGTCCACCATCCCGCTGGGCCGGTTTTCCACGCCCGAGGACATGGCCAATGCCGCGCTCTACCTGTGTTCGGACGAGGCCAGCATGGTGACCGGCGTGATCATGCAGGTCGATGGCGGGCGCTGCATCTGATGGCGATGCGCCCCGGCCCGCGCAACCTGATCACCGATGTGCCGGGGCTGCGCGTCGGCCAGGCGCAGGATCACGCGATCCGCACCGGCTGCACGGTGCTGCTGGGCGAGGCGCCCTTCACCGCCGGGGTGAATGTGATGGGGGGCGCGCCGGGCACGCGAGAGACCGACCTGCTGGCGCCGGACCGGCTGGTGCAACAGGTGGATGCGCTGGTGCTCTCGGGCGGGTCGGTCTACGGGCTGGACGCGGCATCGGGCGTGGTGGACGGGCTGCGGGCAATGGGGCGGGGGTTCGGGGCGCCGGGGGCGCTGGTTCCGATCGTGCCCGGGGCGATCGTCTATGACCTGAACAATGGCGGGGCGAAGGACTGGGTGGAAAACCCCTACAAGGCGCTGGGCCGGGCGGCGCTGGACGCCGTGGCCGAGGATTTCGCGCTGGGCACCGCCGGGGCGGGCACGGGGGCGATGACGGGCTGGCTGAAGGGGGGGCTGGGGTCGGCCTCGGCCCGGCTGTCGAACGGGATGACGGTGGGGGCGCTGGTGGCGGTCAACGCGCTGGGCTCGCCCACCGTGGGGCGCGGGCGGCATTTCTGGGCCGCACCGTGGGAGATGGCGGGCGAATTCGGCGGGCTGGGCCTGCCCGGGGGCTTCGAGCCGGACCACGAGCCCCTGCCCGGCAAGGCCGCGGGCCAGGCCACCACCATCGCCATCGTCGCCACCGACGCGGTGCTGAGCCAGGCCCAGGCCACCCGCATGGCGACGGCGGCGCAGGACGGGATGGCGCGCGCGCTGGTGCCGTCGCATACGCTGCTTGATGGCGATCTGGTCTTTGCGGCGGCGACCGGGGCGCGGGCGCTGGCCGACCCGGTCGGCGATCTCTACCTGCTGGGCCATGCCGCCGCCGTCTGCCTGGCCCGGGCCATCGCACGCGGGGTGCATGCGGCGCGGCCGATGCCGGGGGATCGTCAGCCGGCCTGGGTGACGCTGTAGACGCACCGTGGCAGGGCGGGGCCCGGGCCATGACCTGAGCCGCATACGCACACCCCGCTCCCTGCATATCCGCACAGCCTGCGCGCGCCGGCACCCCTGCCCCTGGCCGCGATGTGCGGCTATGGTCCCTGCGCAACAGCGACGACGGCCTGCCGCGAAAAAACCGCGTCATCGCCGCCGCCAAGGTTCAGCAAAGAGGAGTGCATCTCTGACAGCGTTTCCGGCCGACACATTCGGGAACGGCCGGAAAACGGGCTTTCGAAAGCCCGTTTGCACGCGCCTTCGAAGGCGCGTCACCCCGCACCTGCCGAAGCGACTGACCGGAAACCCTCTGACAGATCACGACGGGCCGGACGCGCCTGCCACTCGTTGGCCCCGCCAGAAAGGACGAAACCCCATGAGCTGGAACCCCACCCATAGCCCCGATTGCCCCGATGCCGGCGGCGCCCCGGAAACCCTGATCATCCCCCGCGCCCGCGATCTTGGCGGGTTCGAGGTGCGCCGTGCCCTGCCCAGCCCCAGGCGCCAGATGGTCGGCCCCTTCATCTTCTTCGATCAGGTCGGCCCGGCCGAATTCATCACCGGCCAAGGTGTCGACATCCGCCCGCATCCGCATATCGGCTTGGGCACGGTGACCTATCTCTACGATGGCGCTTTCGAACACCGCGACAGTCTGGGCACACATCAGATGATCCACCCCGGCGCGGTGAACTGGATGCTCGCCGGGCGCGGCATCACCCATTCCGAACGCACCAGCGCCGAGGCGCGCGCCGGCACGCACCGGCTTTTCGGCGTGCAGACGTGGATCGCGCTGCCCGAGGACCGCGAGGAGATGGCGCCGGCATTCGAACACCATGGCAAGGCGGCGCTGCCCGTGATTGAGGATGGCGGCGCCACGGCCCGGCTGATCCTGGGCCGCGCCTATGGGCAGGAAAGCCCGGTCACCATGCAGTCCGAAACCTTCTATCTGGACGTGGTGCTGGCCCCCGGCGCCGCCTTCCCGCTGCCCGACAATCACGAGGACCGGGGCATCTATGTCACCCAAGGGGCAATCGAGCTGGCCGGCGATGTGTTCGAGGCCGGGCGCATGATGGTGTTTCGCCCCGGCGACCGCATCTCGGCCCGCGCGGGCGCGCAGGGGGCGCGGCTCATGCTCTTGGGCGGGGCGACGCTGAACGGGCCGCGCTATATCTGGTGGAATTTCGTCTCGTCCTCGAAAGACCGGATCGATCAGGCCCGCGACGACTGGATGCGGGCCGACTGGCAGGGTGGCCCGTTCCGCCTGCCGCCGGGCGATGACGACAGTTTCATCGCCATCCCCGAGGAACTGGCCAACACCCGCCCGCGCGAGCCGAAGGGGCGCTGACACGCTGGCCGGGCGGGCCGGTTCAGAGGCTGGCAAGCGCGTGCGGCAGGGTGTTCATACTCTTCGGGCCGGCCTCGGTGATCTGGATCTGATCCTCGATGATGAAGCCGCCCAGGCCGGTGATGTACCAGGGGCACTCATAGGCCAGCACCATGCCGGGGGTGACGGGCGTATCGGCATCGGCGGCGATGAAGGGCCATTCCTCGCTGCCCGGGCCGGTGCCCAGCCCGTGGCCGAAATGGCCGCGCGCGTAATGGTCGAACCCGGCAGCGCGGATCGCCTGCGTGGTGGCGGCGTGCACGTCGCGCAGCGGTGTGCCGGGGGTCA
>SKNG01000374.1 GCA_007120685.1 Paracoccaceae bacterium
AGGAGACGATCATGGCAGAGAGAGAGAACCGCCGGCCCCGCCGCGACGACCGTCGCGATGAAACGCCGGAATTCGCCGATCGTCTGGTGGCGATCAACCGGGTGTCGAAGACCGTGAAGGGCGGCAAGCGTTTCGGCTTTGCCGCGCTGGTGGTGGTCGGCGACCAGAAGGGCCGCGTGGGCTTTGGCAAGGGCAAGGCCAAGGAAGTGCCCGAGGCGATCCGCAAGGCCACCGAACAGGCCAAGCGTCAGATGATCCGCGTGCCGCTGCGCGAGGGGCGCACGCTGCATCATGACATCGAGGGGCGTCACGGTGCCGGCAAGGTGGTGATGCGCACGGCCGTTGCGGGTACCGGAATCATCGCCGGCGGCCCGATGCGCGCCGTGTTCGAGATGCTGGGGCTGCAGGATGTGGTGGCGAAAAGCCTCGGCAGCCAGAACCCCTACAACATGATTCGCGCCACCATGGACGGGTTGAAGAAGGAATCGAGCCCCCGTCAGGTTGCGCAGCGCCGCAGCAAGAAGGTGGCCGATATCCTGCGCAAGCCCGAGGCCGAGACGGTCGCCGAGCCCGCCGCAGAGCCGGCGCAGGCGTAAGGAGTGAGTGCCATGGCAAAGACCATCGTGGTAAAGCAGGTCGGCTCGCCGATCCGCCGGCCCGCCGTGCAGCGCCAGACGCTGATCGGCCTGGGCCTGAACAAGATGAACCGGGTGCGCGAGCTGGAAGACACGCCCTCGGTGCGCGGCATGGTCAATTCCATCCCGCATCTGGTGCAGATCATCGAGGAACGCGGCTGATCGGCCGGGCGGGGTTCGCCCCGCCTGTCGTTTGCCGTCGGGCAGGGTCTGCCCGCAACATGCCGCGTTGCCCCCTTTCGTCGCCAGCGGGGTATTCCGGCCAAGGAGAAGCGACATGAAACTGAACGAATTGAATGACAACCCCGGCGCCGCCCGCCGCAAGAAGCGCGTGGCGCGTGGTCCCGGCTCTGGCAAGGGCAAGACCGCCGGGCGCGGGATCAAGGGCCAGAAGTCGCGCTCGGGCGTGGCGATCAACGCCTTCGAGGGCGGCCAGATGCCGCTGTACCAGCGTCTGCCGAAGCGCGGCTTCAACAAGCCCAACCGCAAGGAATGGGCGGTGGTGAACCTCGGCGCTATCGAGAAGTTCATCGAGGCCGGCAAGCTGGACGCCTCGGCGCCCATCGACGAGGCGGCGCTGGTGACCTCGGGCCTGGTGCGGCGGCGGCTGGACGGCATTCGCGTGCTGGCCAAGGGCGAGATCGCGCGCAAGGTCGATCTGGTGGTCTCTGGCGCGTCCAAGGCAGCGGTCGAGGCTGTGGAAAAGGCCGGTGGTTCGCTGAAAACCGCTCAGGCAGAGGCGGCGGCCGCCGAATAAGGTGTTGAGACCCGGGCGCCGGGCGCTTAGATCAACACGAGGATTCCTGCGCCGCCGACCGGGAACCGGTCCGGCGGCGCTGTCATGAAAGAGACAGGGCATATGGCAACTGCTGCAGAGAGCATGGCGGCCAACACCAGTTGGGCCGCGCTGGCCAAGGCCAAGGATCTGCGCCAGCGGATTTTCTTCGCGATCGGCCTGCTGATCGTCTACCGGATCGGCACCTACATCCCCGTCCCGGGCATCGACGGCGGCGCCCTGCGCGAGTTCATGGACGAGGCAGCGGCCGGCATCGGCGGCATGCTGGACATGTTCACCGGCGGCGCCATCAGCCGCATGGGGATCTTCGCGCTGGGGATCATGCCCTATATTTCCTCGGCGATCATCGTGCAGCTGGTGGCGGCGATGTATGGCCCCTGGCAGCAGTTGAAGAAAGAGGGCGAACTGGGTCGGCGAAAGCTGACGCAATACACCCGCTACGGCACCGTGATGCTGGCCACGATGCAATCCTACGGGCTGGCGGTCAGTCTGGAGGCGGGTGAACTGGCCACCGATCCGGGCTGGTTCTTCCGCATATCCACCGTCATCACGCTGGTCGGCGGCACCATGTTCCTGATGTGGCTGGGCGAGCAGATCACCGCGCGCGGCATCGGCAACGGCATCTCGCTGATCATCTTCGTGGGCATCATCGCCGAGATCCCTGCGCAACTGGCGCAATTCCTCAGCCAGGGCCGCACCGGCGCCATCAGCCCGGCGGTGGTGATCGGCATCATCATCATGATGATCCTGCTGGTGACCTTCGTGGTGTTCATGGAACGCGCCTTGCGAAAAATTCACATCCAGTATCCGCGCCGGCAGGTGGGGATGAAGATGTTCGACGGCGGCTCGTCGCATCTGCCGGTCAAGGTGAACCCGGCCAACGTCATCCCGGCGATCTTTGCCTCGTCGCTCTTGTTGCTGCCCACCACGCTGGCCACCTTTTCCGGCCAGGCCACCGGCCCAGTGATGTCCACCATCCTGGCCTATTTCGGCCCGGGCCAGCCGCTCTATCTGCTGTTCTTCTCGGCCATGATCATCTTCTTCACCTTCTTCTACACGCTCAACGTGTCGTTCAAGGTGGAGGAAGTGGCCGAGAACCTGAAGAACCAGAACGGCTTCATCCCCGGTA
>SKNG01000105.1 GCA_007120685.1 Paracoccaceae bacterium
CCGGGCAAGTTTGCCGAGCAGATGACGGCGATGAACCCGATGATGGCGCAGATGTCGAAGATGCCGGGGTTCGAGGCGATGCAACGCCAGCAGGAAGCCTTCCTGCGCTCGATGATGGCCGGCTGGCCCAAGATGCAGGGTGGCGAGGAGGGCGAGAAGGACGCATCCGCGCCTTCGACCGAACCCACGACCGCTGGTCGGCCAGAGGATCTTCACGATATCCGCAGCCAGTTGGCGGCGTTGCAGGACAAGCTGTCGAAGCTGGAAAAATAGCGCAGCAAGGGCGCGTCGACGCGCCTTTCTTCCGCTCCGACCGCTACCGGCATGTAACAGCGGCGGGGCTCGGGCGGGAAAAGGCCCTTCGAAGGGCCTTCAACCGCCCGGAGGTAACGTCACGCCGCTTTCGACCGGCGGCGCGGACGGCGGCGCCCGGCGTTCTTTTCCCCCTCGCGCTGGGCAGGGCTGCGGCCGGAGGGGGCGCGTTTCGACTGTCCGCCACCTCCGGCCCCGCGCCCGCCGGCATTCGCCTTGCGCGCCTTGGTGCGCGCTTCTTCGGCCATCTGACCGGGCCAGGGCGTGCCGCCAGCCACCTCGATCTGCTGCCGGGTCAGTTTCTCGATCGCGCGCAGATCGGCCATCTCGGCCGGTGCGCAGAAGGCCATTGCCCGGCCCGACCGCCCGGCCCGCGCCGTGCGCCCGATGCGGTGGACATAGTTCTCCGGCACGTTCGGCAGGTCATAGTTGTAGACATGCGCCACCAGCGGGATGTCGATGCCGCGCGCCGCGACATCCGTGGCCACCAGCACCTTCATCTCGCCCGCGCGGAAGGCCGCCAGCGTGCGTTCGCGCTGGCCCTGGCTCTTGTTGCCGTGGATCGACCCGGCGGCAAAGCCCCAGCTGACCAGCAGCTTCATCAGCTTTTCCGCCCCGTGCTTGGTGCGGGCGAAAACCAGCGCGCTTTCATCCGCGTGCTTGGCCAGGTATTCGGCCAGCAGCGCCGCCTTGTCGCCCTGAGACACGAAATGCACCGCCTGGCCGATCTTGTCGACCGGCTGGCCCGGCGGGTTGACCTGCACGCGCACCGGGCGGTGCAGATAGGTCTCGGCGATCTCGTTCATGTCCTTGGACATGGTGGCCGAAAACAGCATCGTCTGCCGGCGTTCCGGCAGATGGCGGGCAATCTTGCGCAGGGCGTGGATGAATCCCATGTCCAGCATCTGATCGGCCTCGTCCAGCACCAGCACGCGGGCCTCGGCCAGCGTCAGGGCGCGGCGGTCCAAGAGGTCGATCAGCCGCCCCGGCGTGGCGACCAGCACATCGGTGCCGCGCGACAGCCGCTCCGACTGCCGGTTGAGCGAGGCGCCGCCGACCACGGTGACCACCTTCAGCGGCCCGCCTTCGGCCAGCGCGCGCAGGCTGTCGGCGATCTGTGCGACCAGTTCGCGCGTCGGCGCCAGGATCAGCGCGCGCACGGTGCCGGGGGCAGGGCGGCCAAGGCCGGTCAGCCCGTGCAGAAGCGGCAGACCAAAGGCCAGCGTCTTGCCGGTGCCGGTCTGGGCCAGCCCCATGAGATCGCGTCCCTCCATCGCCGGCGGGATTGCGCGGGCCTGGATCGGGGTAGGGGTGTCAAGGCCCATGCGGGCGATGGCGCTCATCAGGCCCGGGTTCAGCCCGAGCATCGAAAAATCAGTCATGTCAGTCCTTTCGCCGCAGGACCTTCCTGGCCGGGCGGCGTAAAATGCGGCGCAATCACGCGCCATGGCCCGCCGACAAGCCGGCGGGATGCGGTTTCGGGCGTGCAGCAGGTCGCCGCACAAGCCCCCACGCGTGATGTCGGGAACTCGGTTTTTCGGGCCGCCGTGCCTGTTGGCTGTGCAGATGCCTGTTGGCTTTATCGACCCGCTGTCACCTCTTCGCGCCGGTTTGTCACGTTGGCGCAGGCTGCTCACGCGGCAGCAAAGGCGGACATGGAGGAAATGCGCCTTTCAGAACGGCATGTCAAGGTCACCGCTGGCGGCCGGGCGCGCAATGCGATGGCTGGTGCTTGATTTTATCACGAATCATGGCAAGGTTGACGCAGCGTACATAGACTTTCCCGCGACGGCCTTCCCTTTCGGCAGCCCTCACGAATGAAAGACCTGGGCGCACGATGTCGGCGGCAATCGCGCCGCCGAAAGACAAGAGAGAGAGGAAGCGGCCATGCCGACAGGCACCGTGAAATGGTTCAACAGCACCAAGGGTTTCGGTTTCATCGCCCCCGATGACGGCGGGAAGGATGTGTTCGTGCATATCTCGGCCGTGGAACGCGCCGGGCTGACCGGCCTGGCCGACAATCAGAAGGTCAGCTTCGAAATGCAGTCTGGCCGCGACGGGCGGTCCTCGGCGGGGGATCTGAAGCTGCTGTAAGGCGCTACGGTCAGTCCAGACCCAGCGCGGCGCGGGTCTGGGCGGTCCAGCCAAGATGATTGCCGGCATCGGTCCGGACCACGGGCCGCTTCATCAGGGCCGGATGCGCGGCCAGCAGTTCGGCCGGGGGCGCGGCGCGCGCGCCCTCGTCCA
>SKNG01000355.1 GCA_007120685.1 Paracoccaceae bacterium
CACCACCTTCTCGGGCGAGCCGGTGAAGCGGGCGCGCAGCGTCTCGTCCTGGGTGCAGACGCCCACCGGGCAGGTGTTCGACTGGCATTGCCGCACCATGATGCAGCCCATGGCGATCAGCCCGGCGGTGCCGATGCCATATTCCTCGGCCCCCATCATGGCGGCGATGACGATGTCGCGCCCGGTGCGCAGGCCCCCGTCGGTGCGCAGCGTCACCCGCTCGCGCAGGTTGTTCATCGCCAGCACCTGATGCGCCTCGGTCAGCCCCATTTCCCAGGGCAGGCCCGCGTATTTGATGCTGGTGCCGGGGCTGGCGCCGGTGCCGCCATTGTGGCCCGAGATCAGGATCACATCGGCCTTGGCCTTGGCCACCCCGGCGGCGATGGTGCCGACGCCCGAGGACGCCACCAGCTTCACCGTCACCTTGGCGCACGGATTGATCTGCTTCAGGTCATAGATCAGCTGCGCCAGATCCTCGATCGAGTAGATATCGTGATGCGGCGGCGGGCTGATCAGCGTCACGCCGGGCGTGGAATGGCGCAACCGCGCAATCAGTTCGGTGACCTTCATGCCGGGCAACTGCCCGCCCTCGCCGGGTTTCGCGCCTTGCGCGATCTTGATCTCCAACTCCTCGCAGGCGTTCAGATACTCTGCCGTGACGCCGAAGCGGCCGGAAGCCACCTGCTTGATCTTGGCGGACGGGTTGTCGCCATTGGCCTCGGGGTGGAAGTGGGCCGGGTCTTCGCCGCCCTCGCCGCTGTCGGATTTGGCACCGATCCGGTTCATGGCGATGTTCAGCGTCTTGTGCGCCTCGGGCGACAGCGCGCCCAGGCTCATGCCCGGGGTCACGAACCGCTTGCGGATCGCCGTGATGCTTTCCACCTCCTCGATGGGGATGGCCCGGCCAAGCGGCTTGAAGTCCAGCAGATCACGGATGTGGATCGGCGGGTTGGCTTTCAACAGCGCCGAATACTTGCGGAACATGTCATAGCTCGCCCGGTCGCAGGCGGTTTGCAGCAGATGCATGGTGGTGGCTTCCCAGGCGTGCTTTTCGCCCGAGCGCCGCGCCTTGTAGAACCCGCCCACCGGCAGGATATCGGCGCCGCCCTTGAAGCCCATACCATGGATCTTTTCCGCTTGCGCCTGCAGCCCGTTCAGCCCGATGCCGGAAATGCGGCTGTGCATGCCCGGGAAGAATTCGGCCACCAGCGCGCGGGACAGGCCCACGGCCTCGAAATTCAGCCCGCCGCGATAGGAGGAAACGACGGAGATGCCCATCTTCGACATGATCTTCAGCAAGCCGCCGTCGATGGCATCGCGGTAGCGGCGCATGGCGTCTTCCAGCGTGCCCTCCAACAGGCCACGGGCAATGCGGTCGGCGATGGTGTCCTGCGCCAGATAGGGGTTCACCGTGGTCGCACCGCAGCCGATGAGCACGGCAAAGTAATGCGGATCCACGCATTCGGCCGAACGCAGGTTGAGCGAGCAGAAGGTGCGCAGCCCCTTGCCCGTCAGCCAGGAATGCACGGCGCTGGTGGCCAGGATCATCGGCATGGCCACGCGGCCGGGGCCCTGATGCTCGTCGGTCAACACCAGATGCGCGGCGCCGGAGCGCACCGCGTCCTCGGCCTCGGCTCGGATCCGTTCCAGCCCCTCGCGCAGCGCGTCCGGCCCCGGGGCGAAGGTGCAGTCGATCACCGCCAGCCCTTCGCCGAATTGCCGGCACATGGCCTGAAACTCGGCATTGGCGATGAACGGGCTTTCCAGCACCAGGATCTCGGTCTGCGCGCTGGATTCGTCCAGGACGTTCTTCAGGTTGCCGAACCGGGTCTTCAGGCTCATCACGCGGGCTTCGCGCAGGCTGTCGATGGGCGGGTTGGTGACCTGGCTGAAGTTCTGGCGGAAGAAATGGCTCAGTGGGCGGTAGACCTTGCTCAGCACGGCCGCGGGCGTGTCATCGCCCATGCTGGCGACCATCTCCTTGCCGTCGCTGGCCATCGGCATCAGCACCTGCTCGATCTCTTCCATGCTGAAGCCGGCGGCGATCTGGCGGCTACGCAACGCCTCGCCCTCATGCACCGGGGCCTCGGGCACATCACGCATCAGGCTGTTCAGATCGACGATCTTTTCGATCCAGCTGCCAAAGGGCTGCGCGGCGGCCAGCCGGTCCTTGATCTCGGCATCGTGGTAAAGCCTGCCCTCCACCATGTCGACAACGATCATCTGCCCCGGACCCAGCGCGCCCTTCTCGCGCACCGTCTGTTCATCGACCGGCACCATCCCGGCTTCCGACCCGGCGATCAACAAGCCGTCGCCGGTGACGACATAGCGCATGGGGCGCAGCCCGTTGCGGTCCAGCCCGCCGCCCACCCAGCGGCCATCGGTGAAGGCCAGCGCGGCGGGGCCGTCCCAGGGCTCCATCACGGCGTTGCAATAGGCATACATGTCGCGCCAGGCGTCCGGCATCTCGGCGGCGACCTTGGACCAGGCTTCGGGCACCAGCATGGTCTTGGCCATGGGGGCAGAGCGGCCGGCGCGGACCATCATCTCGAAGACCG
>SKNG01000342.1 GCA_007120685.1 Paracoccaceae bacterium
CCGATGGGCAGCCCGCCCCGGCCCAGATGGGTGACATGGCCATCGGCATGCTGCACCACCGGATGCGGATGGCCGGCCTGCACCATGCGGACCCGGCCGCTGTGGTGGTCGATTTCACTGTAGCAAAGCGTGGCATAGCGTTCGGTCTGGATTTCCGACATCAACAGACGGTTCATTGCGCTGGCCACCTGCGCGGGGCAGCGCGGATGGGTGCCATCCTCGCCAAGCTCGATGGCGATGTTGTGCTCCGCCGAGGCGCCAGAGAGCAGCCCCGCCAGCCGCGCGGTCAGCAGCGCCGATGCAACCCCATGGCCCGAGACATCGAAGCCGTAAAGCCCCGTGTACCGTTCGTTGATGTCGAAACAGCCGACCATATCGCCGCCGATATGGCCGCTGGGACGCAGCAGCATGCTGATCTGGCCCGTGGCAAAACGCCGCTGCCGCTCGCGCAGCAACGATTGCTGCAGCGCGCGCGCCTCGATCAGGTCGCGGTCAAGCGAATCATAGAGTGCACGTAGCTTTTCCAGCGTCTCGGTCAGCAGGTCGTTCTTGGCGCGCAGTTCGCGCTCCATTGTCAGCAGCCGTTCGCCCGCCTTCAGCCGAGCCCGAAGCTCGCCCGGGTCCACCGGCTTTGACAGAAAATCATCTGCCCCCACCTCCAGCCCCTCGGTCACCGCCGCCTTGTCCGCGCGGGCGGTGATCAGGATGAAATAGACGTATTCCTGCCGCCGCAGCCCTCTGATTTCACGGCAAAGCTCGATCCCGCTCATGCCCGGCATCATCCAGTCGGACAGGATCAGATCGGCGCCGTGACGCTGGTAGAGCGCCAGCGCCTCTTCGCCGGAGCCGGCCTGCAGGACCGTATAGCCCCATCTGCTCAGCCCGGCGGTGATGAGCCGGCGCTGCGCGCGCGAATCATCGACCAGCAGCACGGTGCCGGCGCGCGGCCGGGCCGTGGCGCGAGGCTCGGCAAGAAGAGAAGACACTGAACGGGTCACTGAAGGCACCTCGGCACGCAGGGATCACGAATTGAAATTCCGGACATTCTTCCGCGCCGAGATTAACATCAGTTGAAAACCGCCCGGACTCGCGGTTTCGTTGGGACGTGCTTAACGAATCATCCCTTACAGTCCGGTGCAGGCGGCAGGTTCGAGGTTGTATCATGATCGACTGGTCCCAGATCGATGAACTGCGGGCAGAAGTGGACGACGCTTTTGACGAGGTGGTGTCGCTGTTTCTGGAAGAGGCGGATGACATCATGGCCAGGGTCAGACAGGCCCAGGGCGTGCCGAGGCGCGACCCCGCGGCGCTGGCCGCCGATCTGCACGCGCTGAAGGGGGCGGCACTGAACCTGGGCCTGCGCGCTTTTGCCGACGCCTGCGGCGAGGGCGAGCGCCGCGCTCAATCCGGCGATGCCGACAGTATCGATCTGGACGGGATCATCGCCTGCTTTGCCGCTTCCAGGATCGCGCTGCTGAAGGGGCTGGACCGCGACGCGGCCTGATCGGCACAAGGCTCCGGCGGGTCAGACCAGAAACCCGGCCAGTGTCTCGTCCAGCGTGATGTCGCGCCAGGAAAAGCCCGCCGTGTCCATCGCCGCGAAGAGGCGGGTAAAGTTGGCCGGGTCGGATGTCTCGATCCCGATCAGCACGGTGCCGAAGTTGCGCGCCGATTTCTTCAGATATTCGAACCGCGCGATATCGTCATCCGGGCCCAGGATATCCAGGAAGTCGCGTAGCGCGCCGGGGCGCTGCGGCAGGCGCAGGATGAAGTACTTCTTCAGCCCGGAAAACCGCATGGCGCGTTCCTTCACCTCGGGCAGACGCTCGAAGTCGAAATTCCCGCCCGACGCGATGCAGACGACCGTCTTTCCGGCCACCGCCGGGGCCAGATCCGGCAGCGCGTCGATGGCCAGCGCGCCGGCTGGTTCCAGCACGATCCCTTCGGTGTTCAGCATGTCCAGCATGGTCACGCAGATACGATCCTCAGGCGCGATCAGCACATCCTCGGCACGGGCATCGGCCAGATGCCGGAAGGGCCGCGCGCCAACGCGCGCCACGGCGGCCCCGTCGACGAAACTGTCCACCTGCGGCAGGCTGACCGGCGCGCCGGCTGCCAGCGCCGCCCGCAGGCTGGCCCCGCCGGCGGGCTCGACAAACCGAAAGCCGCATTCGCCCTGCGCGCGCAGATACCGACGCACGCCCGCCGACAGGCCGCCGCCGCCCACCGGCAGCACCACCAGATCAGGCATCCGGCCCAGCTGCGCCAGCAGTTCCACCGCCACGCTGGCCTGCCCTTCGATCACCGCATCGTCGTCGAAGGGCGACAGGAAATGCCCGCCGCTTTCGGCGCAGAAGGTTTGCGCAGCGGCGAGCGACTGGTCGAAGTAATCACCGGTCAGGCGAATCTCCACATGGCCGTTGCCAAAGGTGCGGGTCTTGCCGATCTTCTGCTGCGGCGTGGTGACCGGCATGAAGATCACTCCCTGCACCCCGAAATGCCGGCAGGCATAGGCCACGCCCTGCGCATGATTGCCGGCCGAGGCACAGA
>SKNG01000469.1 GCA_007120685.1 Paracoccaceae bacterium
TCACCGCCATGGCATAGGTGGAAATCCAGTCGTTGATCACATGCGGCGGCGCCCAGTTCGTGCCGCGCTCGGCCATCAGCGCGGCATGAATGGCCGGCGCCCGGCGCTGCACGCGCAGGCCGCCCGGCAGCACGCCCTCGGTCGCCAGACCCCGCTCGATACAGGCGTTCATCACCGCCCACAGCCGCTCCAGCCCGGCATCCAGCGCCTGCGGGCTGTGAACCGCCAGTTCGTTTGCGCGCTTCATCGCCGCGATGCCAAGGCCCGAATCGCGGGCCATGTCCAGCATCTGCGCCGCTGTCTGAAACGGATAGGGAAAGGCGCCGGCGGGGGCGGCGGCCTGACCTTGCTGCAACTCGGCGTCGGTCAGCACGAAGCCGCCGCCGATGGAATAATAGGTCTGGCGCGCGATGACATCGCCCTGCGCGTCGGTCGCCATCAAGATCAGCCCGTTGGCGTGGCCAGGCAGCGGCGGGCCGTAGTCAAAGGCCAGATCGCGCGCGGGATCGAAGCGCAGGGGCGGCAGGTCCGGCGGCGTGACCTGCGCGTTGGCGCGGATACCCTCCAGCGTGGCCTCGGCACGGGTGGCGTCATAGGCCTCCGGCGTGAAACCCGCCAGGCCCAGGATCACCGCGCGGTCGGTGGCGTGGCCGATGCCGGTAAAGGCGAGCGAGCCGTGGAGCGAGGCGCGCAGGCCCTGCACGGCAAAGGGCAACCCGCGCAGATGGTCCAGAAACCGCGCCGCGGCGACCATCGGGCCCATGGTGTGGCTGGAGGACGGGCCGATGCCGACCTTGAAGATATCGAAGACCGAAAGGAACATGGCCTGCCCCATTTGCTGACCGGCGCAGCATCGCGCGGGCGGGGGCCAACCGGGCGCCTGCAAGCGACGCGGCAGGGGTAGAAACAGACGCGAAACCGACACACTGGATTCAGGCATCATGTCCCGACAGGCCTGGCCCGCTGGAAAACGGGCTTTCGAAAGCCCGTCTGAACGCGCCTTCGAAGGCGCGTCGTCCCCCCGCCGGCCGACACGAAGGTTGGGAAGGACAGCACAGTAGGCGCCCCAGCGCGGCGGCGCTGCGCGGAAAATCACACCCGCGGCCCAAACAGCCCCGGCCCATTCGGCCCCGGCCCATGCAGGCCCGGCCCATGCAGGCCCGGCATTGCCAAACTGCCCGACGCGATGCAGCATGACCCCAGCCCCGCCCTCACCCCAAAAGGCCCTACCATGCGCTCTGCCTGTCTGCCCGCCGCCCTCGCATTACTCATCGCTCTGCCGGCCAACGCCCAGCAGGCCGCCGACACCATCGCCCCCGAAGCCGCCACCCCGGCCGAGGCGCTGACACCCGAGGCCGCACTCGCCGCCGCCCTGCCCGACCTCTCGCCGGAAGCCCGCGCCGCGCTGGAGGCCCGCGCCGCCGGCGACCCGGTCATGGCGGAAAGCTGGATGGTCGCCGCCGCGCATCCGCTGGCGGTGGAGACCGGCGCGCGGGTGCTGCGCGAAGGCGGCAGCGCGGCCGATGCGCTGGTCGCCGTGCAGGCGGTGTTGGGGCTGGTGGAGCCGCAATCCTCGGGTCTGGGCGGCGGGGGGTTCCTGCTGTGGCATGACGGCGAGACCGGCGCGGTCACCACGCTGGACGCGCGCGAGACCGCGCCGCTGGCCGCCACGCCAAGGCATTTCCTGGACGATGACGGCGAGCCGCTGGCCTTCTGGGATGCGGTGGTCAGCGGGCTGTCGGTGGGCACGCCCGGCACGCCGATGCTGCTGGAAGAGGTCCACCGCCGCTGGGGCCGCCTGCCCTGGCCGGAGCTTTTCGACCCTGCCATTGCCCTGGCCGAAGACGGCTTCCCCGTCACCCCCCGCCTGGCCGGCGCCGTGGCGAACGATGCCGAGCGGCTTTCGACCTTCCCGGCGACGGCGGATTACTTCCTGCCCGGCGGCGCGCCCCTGGCGGTGGGCGACAGGCGCGACAACCCCGCCTATGCCGACACGCTGCGCGCGCTCGCGCAGGACGGCGCGCGGGCCTTCTACACCGGCGACATCGCCGCCGATATCACCGCCGCCACCCGCACCGAGATCCGCCCCGGCCTGCTGTCGCTGGCAGACCTCGCCCGCTACCGGGTGATCGAGCGCCCGGCGGTCTGCGCGCCCTATCGCGGGCATGCGGTCTGCGGCATGGGGCCGCCGTCCTCGGGCGGGGTGGCGGTGGGGCAGATCCTTGGCCTGCTGGAGGGCTTCGATCTGGCCGCGATGGGGCCAAGGGACGCCGAGGCCCGCCGCCTGATCGGCGATGCCACGCGGCTGACCTTCGCCGACCGGGGCCGCTACCTGGCCGACAGCGATTTCGTGCCGGTGCCTGTGGCGGGGCTGCTCGATCCCGCCTATCTGGCAGACCGCGCCAGGCTGCTGGACCGCGACGACGCCCTGCCCGAGGTCAGCCCCGGCCTGCCCGAATGGGACCACGCGCAGCGGCAGGGTGATGACCTTGACACCGGGCGGCCGGCAACGACGCATGTGGTGATCGCCGATTCGCA
>SKNG01000098.1 GCA_007120685.1 Paracoccaceae bacterium
AAGGTCACGCTGGTGCACCGCCGTGACAGCCTGCGGGCGGAAAAGATCATGCAGGACCGGCTGTTCCGCAACCCGAAGATCCAGGTGATCTGGGACCATGTGCCGGTGCAGGTGCAGGGCACCGAGATGCCGCTGGGTGTGACCGGCGTGACCATCCGCCATGTGCAGACCGGGGCTGAACAGGTGGTGCCCTGCGACGGCTTCTTCGTTGCCATCGGTCATGCGCCCGCCTCGGAACTGGTGAAGGACCAGCTGGAGCTGCACAACGGCGGCTATGTCTGGGTAGAGCCGGGCAGCACCCGCACCTCGGTCCCCGGCGTGTTTGCGGCGGGCGATATCACCGACCATGTCTATCGGCAGGCCGTGACCTCGGCCGGGATGGGCTGCATAGCGGCGCTGGATGCCGAGCAGTTCCTGGCCGCACAGGACGCCGCCGCGGAAACGGAAGCCGAAACCGCCTGACCAGGTTCAGGGATGCGCCGGCGCTTGCCGTGCGTTAACCTTGCCGTGGCAGACCGGTCCTGACGGCGGGCGCGGGGGAGGCATGGCGCGATACAACCAGCGACAGGCGGGCGATCCGCTTGGCCTGTTCACGGCTGCGGCGGCCAGCCGGCCCGAGTTTCAGATCGGCTATTCGGCCGGGCGCTACCTGCTGTTCTGCTTCATGGGCTCAAGCGCGGCGCCGGGCTGGGCGGAAGCGATGCGCTGCCTGACCGAACGGCGGGCGGTTTTCGACGACCGTTTCGCCAGCTTCTTTGGTATCACCATAGACCGCCAGACCGATCGCAGCCGCGCCACCATCCCTGACATGATGCCCGGCATCCGCTTCCTGATCGATGCTGACTACAGCGCCAGCCGCGCCAATGGTGCGGTGCCGGTCGATGCAACGCCGGATAACGCGCCGGCGGTGCCATACCGGCGGTTCTGGATGCTGGTCGACCCGATGCTGCGGGTCATCGCCACGCTGCCCTTTGCCGGGCCTGACGGCGGCGCCGGCGCGGCGCTGGACCTGCTCGCCGCGCAACCGCCGCTGGAACGCTTCACCGGCATCGCCCAGCAGGCGCCGATCCTGTATCTGCCGCGCGTCTTCGAG
Source organism: Paracoccaceae bacterium (assembly GCA_007120685.1). GTDB lineage: Bacteria > Pseudomonadota > Alphaproteobacteria > Rhodobacterales > Rhodobacteraceae > Pararhodobacter. The sequence continues at coordinate 1,094 of SKNG01000098.1, forward strand.
CCCGCGCTTTGTGACGAGTTGATCGCCCGCTACCGGCAGCATGGCGGCGTTGTTTCGGGCTTCATGCGCGCGGTGGACGGCAAGACGGTGGGGGCGCATGACCCCGCGTTCAAGAGCCGGCGCGACTGGGTGATCGAGGATGCGCCGACGATCGACATGGTGAAGAACCGCATCCTGCGCCGCGTGGTGCCGGAAATTGCCAAGGCGCATATGTTCACCGCGACGCGGATGGAACGTTATCTGGTGGCTTGCTACGATGCTGCTGAAAATGGCCATTTCGCCCCGCACCGGGACAACACCACCCCCGGCACGGCGCATCGCCGCTTTGCTGTCTCGGTCAATCTGAACGATGATTTCGACGGCGGCGCGGTGTCCTTCCCTGAATTCGGCCCGCAGGGCTATCGCGCGCCGAAAGGGGGGGCGGTGGTCTTTGCCTGCGCGCTTTTGCACAAGGTCTCGCCGGTCACGGCCGGGGCGCGCTATGCCTTTCTGCCCTTCCTTTATGACGAGTCGGCAGCGCGGGTGCGCGAGGCCAACCTGCACACGGTCGAAAACGCCGGTGCCCTGCCCGAGGGGCTGGACCCTCAGCGCAGGATCGGCTCCAGCGGGTCGTAGAGTGGCGCACTTTCCGGCGGGCCAAAGGCGATGGCCGGCAGGCTGTCTGGCTTGTAGCGCAGGCTGCGCAATTCTGCCTCGCTCACCCAACGGCGCCGATTGACAATGCCGGCGGGGTCGGTCCAGGCCCCATCCGGATCGCCGCCGGTGATGGTGGCGCGGAAATAGATGTCGACCTGATGAAAATCGCCACCGGGATCATGGAACTCGTTGACCAGACAGGGCGCACCGATGGCGATGCGCAACCCGGTCTCCTCGTGGATCTCGCGCGCCAGGTTGTCATGCAACGAGGCGCCCCGTTCCACGCCACCGCCCGGGGCGCACCACAGGTCACTGGTCTGCCCCGGCCAGGCATTGACCACCAGCAGCCGGCTGCGGTGCAGGATCACGGCGCGCGCGGCAAGGCGGGGCATCGGTCGCGGCATTGTGACGGGTTCCGGATGGTGGCGGGTAGGCGCGCGCGCGGCGCGCCTTTCGCAGGCGCTCGCTCAGGCCTATATAACGCGCATGCGTATACTTGCCATCCTCCTCGCCTTCATGGGAACGCCTGCCATGGCTGACTGCGTGGTGCTGCTGCACGGGCTGTCGCGCACCGAGGTTTCGATGCGGCTGCTGGGTGAATCGCTGGAATACCACGGCTACCGCGTCGTCAACGAAGGCTATCCGTCGAATGACGCGCCGATCGCGCAGCTTGTCGACCATGTCGGCAATGCCGTGACGCATTGTGGCGAGGACCGGGTGCATTTCGTCACCCATTCGATGGGCGGTATCCTGCTGCGCGCCTGGCTGCGCGACCACCGACCGGGCCGGTTGGGCCGCGT
>SKNG01000235.1 GCA_007120685.1 Paracoccaceae bacterium
CATGGCTGGCATGGCAATCTGCTGCTGATCCGCGGCGCCGAGGTCGAGGACGCCCGCCCCCTGACCCTGCCGGGGCTGGAGCCGCGCGGCGCCATCGTCGCCGACCTGCGCCTGGCCGGCCAGCCCCTGCGCATCATCGCCGCGCATCTTGGCCTCTTGCACCAGTCGCGGCTGCTGCAGGCGCGGCGGCTGGCGATGGAGGTCGAACAGGCCGCCGGCCGGCCGGTGATCCTGATGGGCGATCTGAACGAATGGCGGCTGGGCGTGGGCTGTTCGCTGATGCCGCTGCGCAAGGGGCTGCGCGCGGTCAAGCGCTCGGCAGCGACGGTCAACAGCTTTCCCTCTGCGCTGCCGATGCTGCCGCTGGACCGGATCATCCTGTCCCGCCAGGCCCGGCTGCTGGCGCTGGAGCCCCATGACACGCCGCTGGCGCGGCTGGCGTCCGATCATTTGCCGATCAAGGCCCATGTCAGGCTGGGCGACTGATGACGCTATTGGCCTGGACCCTGGGCGCGCTGGCGCTGCTGGCCCTGGCATCGGCGCTGGCGCTGTGGTCCTACGGCCGCTTTGCCCGGCGCGCGCGCGGCGCCCCCTCGCGCGCCTTGCCGCCGGGCGCGGACAGCGCGCTGGACCGGCTGCTGGCACCGCTGGAAGGCGCGCATATGGGCCTGAGCGGCGCCGCGCTGATGACCGATCCGCTGCAGGCCTTCGCCGCGCGTCTGGCCAGCGCGCAGATGGCGCGGCGCAGCCTCGATCTGCTCTATTACATCTGGTCGGATGACCGCACGGGCCGGCTGATGGCCCGCGCGCTGCTGCAGGCCGCCGACCGCGGCGTGCGGGTGCGGCTGCTGCTGGACGATGTGAATGTGCTGGGCCGCGATCCGCTGTATCTGGCGCTGGACCGGCACCCCAATATCTCGGTCCGGCTGTTCAACCCGATCCGCGCGCGCGACAATGCGTTTCGGCGGGGCATCGACCTGCTGCTGAACGTCCTGCGCTACAACCGCCGCATGCATGGCAAGATCTGGCTGGCCGACGGGCGGCTGGCCATTACCGGCGGGCGCAACGTGGGCGATGTGGATTTCGGCGCCGCCCAGGGGCGCAAGCGCAACAACGACGATTGCGACCTGATGCTGGCCGGGCCGATCCTGCGGGCGGTGGAAAAGTCCTTTGACGCGCATTGGAATGACGGGCTGGCGCTGCCCATCGCCTCGCTGTGGCAGAAGCGCCGCGCCCGCATGCCGACCTTCCGCCGCCGGCTGGAACGGGTGACGAACGAGGCCGAGACCCGCGCCTATCTGCGGCGGGTTGCGCCGCTGATGGGGGCGGCAAATCACGCCGGGGCGCTGCGGCTGGAGGCCCTGCGCTGGTCCGACCGGCTGGAGTTCATCGCCGACCCGCCGGAAAAGGCTCTGGCCACCGGACGCGCCGCCTGGCTGCCCGAGGCGCTGATGCCCCGTCTGCTGGGCGCCGAACGCCGGTTGCGTATCATGACGCCCTATTTCGTGCCCGGGCAGGAGGGGCTGGCCGCGCTGACCGATCTGGCCCGGGCCGGCGTGCGGGTGCAGGTGGTAACGAACGCGCTGGCGGTCAATGACCACATCATCGTGCATGGCGCTTATCGCTGGTATCGCCGTGCCCTGATCGAGGCCGGGGTGCAGCTTTATGAATTTGCCGCCCGGTCCGCGGCGCGCCCGCGCGACCGGCAGGCCCGGTCGATGCTGCATGGCAAGATCTTCATCGTCGACGACCGGCTGGGCTTCGTGGGCTCGCTGAACTTCGACATGCGCTCGGCCTTCCTGAATACCGAGATGGGCGTGGTCTTCGACGACCCGGCGCTGTTGGCCGATGTGGCGGCCTACATGGATTGGGCAACGGCACCGGATCAGGCCTATCAGCTGTCGCTCGATGGCCCGCTGATGGGCTGGGCGCGCGAGGCGCATGATCTGGTGCATCTGGAACCCGACAGCGGCGCCGCGCGCAGGGCGCTGTCTTTCGTCATCGGGCATCTGCCGGTGCATCGGCTGCTCTAGCCTGCTATTCTGCCTGCCGGGAACGGGCAAGGGGGCGGGCATGGACAGCATTCTGGCGGGCGCAGCGCATGAACAACTGGAAATGTTGCACGCAGGGCAGGTATCGGCCGAGGCGTTGATGCGCGCCACGCTGGCGCGGGTCGCAGCCGTCAACCCGGCGGTCAACGCCATCGTGTCCCTGCGCGAGCCGGACGCGCTGCTGTCCGAGGCGCGCGCCGCCGATACCCGGCTTGCCGCCGCGCGCCGGGACGGCACGGCGCCGCCACCGCTGGCCGGTCTGCCGATGGCGGTGAAGGATCTGGCCGATGTCGCGGGCCTGCCGACCTCGATGGGCTCGCCGCTCTTCGCCGGTCAGGTGGCGGCGCGTGACGCGTTGTTCGTGGAACGGCTGCGCGCGGCCGGGGCGCTGATCATCGGCAAGACCAACACGCCAGAATTCGGCCTGGGCAGCCACACCTTCAACCCCGTGCATGGCGTCACCGGCAATGCCTGGGC
>SKNG01000472.1 GCA_007120685.1 Paracoccaceae bacterium
AGATCTCGGGCTGCATCAATGCCTGCGGGCATCACCATGTCGGCCATATCGGGATCCTGGGGCTGGATCGCGCCGGGGTGGAGACCTATCAGATCACGCTGGGCGGCGACGGGTCCGAGGACGCGGCGCTGGGTGAGCGTACCGGGCCGGGCTTTGCCGCAGACGAGATCGTGCCGGCGATCGAACGCATCCTGCGCGCCTATCTGCGCCTGCGGCGAGGTCGGGACGAGGATTTCCTGCAAACCTATCGCCGACTGGGCGCCGAGCCCTTCAAGACCGCGCTTTATGAAAGGGAACAGGCCGATGCCGCGTGACCTGAGCCATGCCCCCGATAGACATACCCCAGATCCGGGCCGCCTGAACCGCCGATTCCAAGGTAATACCGCCGGTGCGCTGGCGCATGTGATGGGTGGCGCGCTGGGGCCGGTGGCGCTGGTGTCCAGCTTCGGGGCGGAATCGGCGGTGCTGCTGCATATGGCCGCGCAGATCGACCGCAACCTGCCGGTGCTCTTCATCGACACGCAGCTTCTGTTCCCCGAAACCCTCGCCTATCACGAAACGCTGGTCGCGCGGCTGGGCCTGTCGGATGTGCGCCGCCTGGGCCCCGACCGGACCGAGGCTTTCGTGCAGGACCCGGATCTGGCGCTGCATGGCGCGGATGCCGATGCCTGCTGTGCCTTGCGCAAGGCCCGTCCGCTGGCCCGCGCGCTGGCGCCTTTCGGTGGCTGGATCACCGGGCGCAAGCGGTTTCAGGGCGGGCAGCGCGCGGGGCTGGCAATGTTCGAGCGCGAGCCGGGCGCGGAGCGGATCAAGATCAACCCCCTGGCCGGCAGCACGGCGGCAGAGCTGCGCGCCTATATGGCGCGGCACGGGCTGCCGCCGCATCCGCTGGCGGCGCGCGGCTATCCCTCCATCGGCTGCATGCCCTGCACCAGCGCCGTGCAGCCGGGCGAGGGCGCGCGCGCCGGGCGCTGGCGCGGGCAGGCAAAGACCGAATGCGGCATCCATCTGGTGGGTGGGAGGCCGGTGCGGGGGGCCACGGCATGAGCGCGGTCATCGTCACCGACAGCGGTTTCACACCTGATGCGTGGGCCGGCGATTGGCTGGATCTGGCCCCCGATGCCGAGTTTCAGGCGCTGTGCGAGGGCCTGGCCGGCATCCCGGCCATCCGCATCGACTTCCCGGTGTTTTCCGACGGGCGCGGCTTCACCCTGGCCGCGCGGCTGCGGCGGATGGGCTTTGCCGGCCGGCTGCGCGCGCGGGGGCACCTGCTGGCCGACCAATACGCCATGGCCCGCCGCGCCGGTTTCGACGAGGTGGAGTTAGACCCCGCCCTGGCCCGCCGCCAGCCGGAAGCGCAATGGCTGGCGCGGGCGGACTGGCAGGCCCATGACTACCGCCGCCGGGTTGGCCGCAGACCCTGAGCGCCGCCACCGACCGCCGCCCGCCCTGCCGGTTCCTGCGTTTTTCGATTGACTGGCCGGGGACGCATGGGCAAGGGCGAAAAACGGGCTTCAGAAAGCCCGTTCACGCGCCTTCGAAGGCGCGTCACCGCCCCGTGCCTGCCGAGGCGATCAGACGGAAACGGTGTCAGCCGAAGCGGCCGGTCACATAGTCATTGGTGCGGGTCTTCCGGGGGTTGGTAAAGATCGTGTCGGTATCGCCGTATTCGATCAGCCGGCCCAGATACATGAAGGCAGTATTGTCCGACACCCGCGCCGCCTGGGCCATCGAATGGGTCACGATGACGATGGTATAGGTGCCCTTCAGATCGTCGATCAATTCCTCGATCCGCGCCGTGGCGATGGGGTCCAGCGCCGAGCAGGGCTCGTCCATCAGCAACACCTCGGGGTCCGAGGCGACCGCCCGCGCGATGCACAGCCGCTGCTGCTGGCCGCCGGAAAGCCCCAGCGCGCTTTCGTTCAGGCGGTCCTTTGCCTCGTTCCACAGCGCGGCCTGCTGCAGCGCGCGTTCCACAGTCTCGTCCAGGATCGACTTCTTGGTCACCCCGTCCACCCGAAGCGGATAGGTGATGTTGTCATAGATCGACATCGCAAAGGGGTTGGGCTTCTGGAACACCATGCCCATCCGCTTGCGCAGCGCGATGACATCGACAGCCTTGGCGTAGATGTCGAAACCGTCCACGAGGACCCGACCCTCGATCCGCAGCCCGTCCACCAGGTCGTTCATCCGGTTCAGACAGCGCAAGAGGGTCGACTTGCCGCAGCCCGAAGGGCCGATCAGCGCCGTCACCAGCCCTTTCTGAATCTCCAGGTTATTGTCGAAAAGCGCCTGTTTCTGTCCGTACCAGAGGTTGAAATCGCTGATCTGCAGGGCCGCGCCCTCGCTGGACTTCTTGACGTGATAGGCGGTCGGTTCGAATTCGAGTGTATCCATGGCGGTGACCTCAGAACTGGCCGGTCGCGTATTTACGCTTCAGGCGATTGCGGATGATGATGGCTGTCGCGTTCATGATCACGATCAGCGCCAGAAGCAGCAGGGTGGTGACAAAGACCATCGGCTTGCCG
>SKNG01000394.1 GCA_007120685.1 Paracoccaceae bacterium
CAACGCGCTTTCCGCGCGCCCGGCCGGGGTGTCGCGCATCGTGGATGGCCGGAAGGCATGAGCAAGGACAGGAGGCAGGCATGACGCTGAAAACCCTGCGCGGGCGCGCGGCCTTCATCTTCACCGAAGAGGATTTCGACGTCGATCAGATCGTCGGCGTCACCAACATCAAGCTGAAGGATCCGGCCGCCCTGGCCGCCGTGGCGATGCAGGAATACGACCCCGATTTCGCGCAGAAGGTGCGCCCGGGCGACCTTCTGATCGGCGGGCGCAATTTCGGCTACGGCCATCCGCATTACCCGCCGATGATCGCCATGCGGCATCTGGGCGTGGCCGGGGTGGTGGCCGAAAGCTTCTCGCCCGGCTACTGGCGCGGCGAGATCGCCATGGGTTTCCCGCAGGCGGCCTGCCCGGGCGTGCTGGGACTGGTCAACCGCTGGGACGAGCTGGAACTGGATTACGAGGCGGCGGAACTGCGCAACCTGACCACCGGCCAGTCGCTGCCCATCGAGCCCTTGTCCGATGGTGACCGGCTGATGCTGATGCAGGGCGGGCTGATCGGCTATCTGAAGGCCCGCGACGCCGAGCCCACCGGCTGACCCTGACCCCGTGACGGAAGGACATGCCATGACCGCGCCCCTGACCCGCAAGGACTTCGCCCGCCGGCTGCGCGCCGGGCAGACCGTCTGGCTGGCCGGCGCCTTTGACGCGCTCTCGGCGAAACTGGCGCAGGAAGCCGGGTTCGAGGGCGTGATGAGCACCGGTTTCGGCGTCTCGGCCGCGCATCTGGGCGCGCCGGACATGGAGCTTTACACGATGACCGAAAACCTGACGGTCATCGAGCGAATGACCGATGCCATCGACCTGCCGCTGGTGGCCGATGCCGACACCGGCTATGGCAATGCGCTGAACGTCCGGCGAACGGTGCGACTGATGGAACGCGCGGGCGTGGCGGGGCTGATCCTGGAAGATCAGGAGGCGCCGAAGCGTTGCCCGGCGGTGGCCGGGCAGATCGACATCCTGCCGGTGATGGAGGCCGCGGGCAAGATCCGCGCCGCGGTCGAGGCCCGACAAGACCCCGATCTGATCATCATCGCCCGCACCGACGCGCTGACCCATGACGAGGCTATCGCGCGGGCGAAAACCTATGTCGAGGCCGGCGCCGACCTGATCCAGCCGATCTCGCGTTGCTTCACCGATTTCGCCTCGCTGCAACGGCTGCGGCAGGCCTGCGGCGTGCCCCTGTCCTTGCAGGTGCTGGGCTGGCTGGAAACCGACCTGACGCCTGACCAGATCGAAGAAGTGGCAGGCATGGCGACCTGGCCGCTGGTGGCGTTGATGTCGGCGGCGCAGGCGATGCGGGCCAATCTGGCGGAACTGGCGCGCAGCCACTCCAGCCGCAACCTGCCGGCGCCGGTCATGGATATGGGCGCCTTCAAGGGTTTCATCGGGTTCAGCGCGCTGGAGGAAATGCAGCGCGTCTATCTGCCCGAACGCCAGTAGCGGCCCGGACCGGCAGGCAAAAGGACAGGCGGATGTATGGCAGCGACGGCAGGTTTCTGGGCAAGGGCCTGCCCTTTGAGCGTGAGTTCGACACGACGGTGACGATGGAACACCGCGTGCAGGGCTATGACAATTTCTGCCGCGTCTTCGACATTCGCCCCGATGACAAGGTCGTCTTGCTGATGGACAGCAAGATCGACCCCCGCGTGATCTGGACCATCACGGGCCTCGCCAAGGGGCGCGGTGCGCAGGAACCCTTGGTGCTGATGACCCCTTCCACCCAGCACGAGGAAATGCCGGAATGGGCCAAGCCGCATCTGGAAGCGGCGACCTTTGTGGTTTCCACCTGGTTCTGCTCGGTCCTCGATCCCTTCGCCATCAGGATGCGCCGCGAGAAGGGCCAGCGTTGGGTGAAGATCACCTATTTCCGCGATTTCGACGTCCTGTTCACCCCGCAGGGCCGTTTCCCGCCGGAACTGCTCGGCGAGATCATTCGCGGCACTGCCCGCCAGTATCCGCGCGCGCAGGATTTCACGTTGGGTTTCACCGATCCCCGCGGCACCGATCTGGCCATCGGGGTGAATGCCGAAATGGTGGACAACCTCTTGTCCACCAGCCGCTGGAAGGGCGAGATGATCGCCGACAAGCCGGGCTGCTATGTGCATTACCTGCCCTGCCACGGGCCAAACGTCTATGACCGCACCATGGTCAGGAACGATGACAGCGTGATCGTGCCGATCAACGGCGTTCTGTATCCGCAATGGGCGGTGGGGTTCGAGCGGCCCTTCACCGAGAAGATCCCGGTGGTGTTCAAGGATGACCGGATCGTCGAGGTGGGCGGCGAAAGCGAGGATGCGGCGGTTCTGCGCGACATGCTGATGGACGGCGTGCTGATCGAACTGGGCTGCGGCTTCAACCCCAAGGCACCACGCTACGAGGTCTATCCGGCCGGGTCGAACTCGCCCGGTGTGCTGCATTTCGGCATCGACCTGGCCAAGCCCTCGGACTGGATCCGCCGCCGGATGCCGGATTGGGAGGAGCCGCCGATCCATATGGATCTGATCACCTTCGACAGCACGGTGACGGCAGGGAATACGGCCCTGGTGGAAGGCGGGTTCCTGACCAGCCTGCGCGACCCCCAGGTGCGCGCGGCGGCGCGGCGCTGGGGCAACGAGGTCGATCTGCTGGAAAACTGGCCGGACTGACCGGTGACAAGTTGTGATGAAGGGCGCGCGGTTAACCGCACGCCCCAGTACTGACCGACCCTGTTTTCCGAAGGACTTTGGCTCGCGCGGTCCCTAGACAGCCATGCGCTGCCAGGGCCGGGGGCCGGCGACCACGCCCTTGTCATATAGCCGCGCGATCTGCAGGCCCGACAATCCTGCCACCTCGGCCAACACTTCCTCGGTATGCGCGCCCAGCAGTGGCGCCGGGGCAGGGGCCTCGCGCGCATGGGCGGAAAAGCCGAAGGGCGTGCCGGGCACAGGGTAGCGGCCCAGGCCGGGCTGGTCGATCTCGGCAAACATCGGGTTCGCGGGCGAAAGGTCCGGGTCCTCGCGCACCGCCTGCGCGAAGCTGCGGAAACGCGACCAGGTGACGCCTGCCTTGTCGAAGGCGGCGGCGAACTCATCCACCCGCTTCGTGGCGAAGAAGGGCGCCAGCACGGCGGTAATCGCCGCGCGGTGGCGGAAACGCGCGCCCTCGTCGTTCAGGCTTTCGCCGATCCGCCGCTCCAGCATGGCGATGGCGTCCTGCATGCCGGTCACCGCCACCAGCCCGTCCCATTGCCGCCGCGTCAGGCCGATGACCATGACCCGCGCCCCGTCGGCGCAGGTGAAATCCTGCCCGTAGCCGCCGTAAAGCGTGTTGCCCGCCTTCGGCCGGTCCACGCCGTTCACGCAGACCTCGCCGATGATGCCCAGATTGCCCAGCATCGCCGCCGCCGCGTCCTTCAGCGAGAAGACCACTTCCTGCCCCTGTCCGGTGCGCAGCCGGTGGCGTTCGGCCGCCAGGAGCGCGGTCACGGCCATGTTGCCGGCGATGCAGTCCCAGGCCGGCAGCACATGCGATACAGGCTCTGCCGAGCCTTCCGGCCCCGTGGCATCGGGGAAGCCCACGGCGGGGTTGACGGTGTAATCGACCTGCGGCCGCCCGTGACGGTCGCCCAGCAGCGTCACCATGACCAGATCCGGGCGATGCGCTGACAGGGTGGGATGGTCCATCCAGCCACGCACCCGCAGGTTGGTCAGAAACAGGCCCGCATCATCGCCCGGCGCGGTAATGATCCGGGTTATCAGCTCGCGCCCTTCGGCGGAGCGCATGTCCACGGCGACGGATTTCTTGCCCTTGTTCAGCCCGGCCCAGAACAGGCTCTGCCCGTTCGGCGCCACCGGCCAGCGCGCGGCGTCCAGCCCGCCTTCCAGCCGGTCGAAGCGGATCACCTCTGCCCCCATCTGCGCCAGTGTCATCCCCGCCAGCGGGATCGCCACGAAGGCCGAGCCTTCCACCACGCGCATACCCTGAAGAATGCCCATCTCTCAATCCTCCCATTCGAAACGGGCCTGCATGCCCTGATGATCCTGATCCGTGCCGCCCGCCACGGCGCCCCCCGCGACCGTGCATAGCGCCAGCGCCCGGGGCGCGCCCTCCACCGTTGTGGCCTGCAGCCGCAGCGGCCCGTCGAACAGCGGATGCACGCCGCGATAAGAGAAATGGCTGGGCGCCCGCCCACTATGGCGCATGGCGGCTTCCATCAGCAGCGTCGCCTGCATCGGCCCGTGCACCACCAGCCCGGGATATTTTTCCACCTCTGAGGCATAGGCGCGGTCGTAATGGATGCGATGCCCGTTCCAGGTTGCCGCCGAATAGCGGAACAGGCGTACCGGGCTTGCCTCCAGCACCTCGTCGAACAGTGCGGCGGCGGGGGCGGGGATGGGCTTCGGGGCGCGGAAGCTTGCGGGTATCGGCATGTAGACGATATCCTGCTCTTCGCGAATCGCCCCGCCGCCTTCGCCGCGCAGGTCGTGCAAGACCTTCACGAAAGCCATGTCGCCCGAGGCACCGGTCTTGAAATCGACCGACAGGATTTCCGACCGTCGATGCAGCCGCTCGCCGACCGACAGCGCGCCTTTGAACCACAGACGCCCGCCGGCCCACATGCGCCGCTCGAAGTCCAGCGCCGGCAGGAAGCCGCCGCGTTTGGGATGGCCGTCTCGGCCCAGCCCCGAAAGCGGCACGAAGGCCGGAAAGGCCGCCCAGTGCCAGAGCGGCGGCAGCGGCGCGCCGGTGTGTGTGGGAGGCATGGGTGCCGCGTCATGGCCTAGGGCGCAGCCCAGCATACCGGCCAGTTCCGGTGTCAGCGCGCCGTGGGTCGTTTCGATGCGGCCGACGCCGTGATCGGCCGGTCCGGCGCTTTCGGCAGCACGGTCGGACACCGGCAATTCCCGACGGCTCATCCGGCTGGCCCGCCGCGCCGACGCAGGCCCGATGAAACGCGCACCGGCACGTGGTTCAAAGCGGCAGACCGGCCGGTCTCGCCGCCAAAGGCATCCTGAAGCTGTTGAACCGCCTGACTCAGCAGCGTGGCGTAGGCCGCACAGTGCTGGCGCGGCAGCGGCACCCTTGATGCCGTATGCGCGCGGCGTGGGGCCGGACTGCGCTGGGTGATCTTTCGGCTGATGGCCTCGCGTTCGGAAACCTGGCGTTGATCCTGCATCGTCTTTCCCCCTGTCTCTTGCAGCAATGACAGGGTGGCGCCAATTCACGAAGAGAAACCGGGTGCCGATGTAAACAAGAGATTTTACAGAGAATGAAAATTGTTGCAATGTAAATGCCACATTCCGGCGCTGACGGGTTGCGTCACCGGGTCAATGTCAGCGGAACGGGGGCATCATGCGCAAGACCTTCATCGGCCCGCAACTGCGCCGCCTGCGTCAGGAGCGCGCCGAAACCCAGGCCCAGATGGCGCGCCGGCTGGGGATCAGCACCGCCTATGTCAACTTGCTGGAGAACAACCAGCGCAGCGTCTCGGTGGCGATCCTGCTGAAGCTGTTCGAGGCTTACGGCGTCGACTGGCGCGCGATAGCCGAGGATGACAGCACCGCCCGGCTGTCGGACATGCGTGCAGCACTGCAGGACCCGCTGTTTGACGGCGCCCGCCCCGATCTGCACGAATTGCGCGCCGCCCAGGCCCATGCGCCGACGCTGATCGCGGCCTTCCTGCGGCTGAACCGCGCCTATCTGGCGGCCTCGGACCAGCTTCTGGCCATGGCCGCCCAGCCCGGTGGCGGCGAGGCGCCGCTGGCCGCCTCGCCAGAGGGAGCGGTGCACAACTTCTTCCGCCGCAACCGCAACCATTTCCCCACCTTGGAAGACGCGGCCGCGGGGTTCTGGACGGGCCGCCCGCCCGCGCCCGATGACCTGTACGCGGCGCTGAAGGACCGGCTGCGCACCGCCCATGGCATTACCGTGCGGCTGCGCCCGGTGGCTGAGATGCCGCATACGCTGCGCGATCTCGACGAGGGCGCGCGCGAGGTCTCGCTGAGCCAGGCGCTGGACCATCCCAACAGGATCTTCCAGCTGGTGCATGTGCTGGGGTTGATCGAATGCGGGCCAGCGCTGGACGGGTTGCTGGCCTCAGGGCCGGGGGATGCCCAGGGCCGCGCGCGCTGCCGGATCGAGCTGGCCAATTACTTTGCCGCCGCCGTGCTGATGCCCTATGACGCCTATCTGGCCGAGGCACGCGCCTTCAAATACGATTTCGACCATCTGGCAACGCGTTTCGGGGTCAGTTTCGAACAGGCCTGCCACCGCGCCACCACGCTGCAGCGCGACGGCGCGCAGGGGGTGCCGTTCTTCTTTCTGCGCATCGACAAGGCCGGCAACGTGACCAAGCGCTTCAACGCCACCGATTTCCACCTGGCCGAATACGGCGGCGCCTGCCCGCGGCTGGATGTGCATCTGACCTTCCGCCTGCCCGGGCGGATCGTGCCGCAGCTGGTGGAAATGCCCGATGCCTCGCAGTATTTCGTCATTGCGCGGACGGTGGAGCGGCCGATCGTGGAACGGCATGGGCAGGACAACCGGCTGGCCGTGGCGCTGGGCTGCACCATCGAGCATGCCGGCGAGATCGGCTATGCCGAGGGGTTCTCGCTGGGCACGGCGCCGGTGACGCCGGTGGGGATCAACTGCCGGATCTGCCCGCGCTCGAACTGCGACCAGCGGGCGCATCACGCCTCGATCCTGACGACACCGGTGGACGAACGCCGCCGCGGCACCACGCGTTATGAGGCGCTGGGGGGCGGGCGTTGACAGGATGGCTTTCCCGCGGCTGTCTGCCGGGTGCGGTGTTCAGGGCCGGGCGGAGGACGGGCCTTGCAAGGCCCGTGACGCGCGTTCGAACGCGCGTTGCCCCGCCCGGTGGCAAGGCTGCGCGCCGATCAGACGCTTGACCGCCGCTGCCGGTGCCGCCACTCTGGCGCCATGTCCGACGCACCGCGCTTTGAAATCGACCTGGCCGAGTTCGCCGCCGACCCCTATCCGGCGCTGGCGCGGATGCGGGCCGAGGCGCCGATTGCCCATGTCCCGCAGCTGGGCGCCACGCTCATGACCCGGCGCGACACCATTCATGTGCAGGAAAAACGCATTGATGTCTTCTCCTCGCACCAGCCGGAAGGGCTGATGACCCGGCTGATGGGCGAGAACATGATGCGAAAGGATGGCGCCGCCCATCAGGCCGAACGCCGCGCGCTGTTTCCTGCGCTCAGCCCGCGCACGGTGCAGGGGCATTGGGCCGGGCAGTTCCGCGTCGCCTGCGCGCGGGTGCTGGACGATCTGGCGCCGCGCGGGCAGGCCGATCTGGTGGCCGATTTCGCCATGCCGGTCTCGGGCGCCGCGCTATGCGCGATCACCGGGTTGACCGACATGACCCCGGCCGAGATGGACGCGGTCAGCCAGGCGATGATCGACGGCTGCGCGAATTACGCAGGCGATGCGGCGGTGGAGGCGCGTTGCCATGCCGCCACGGCGAAGATCGACGCCCATATCGACAGGGCTTTGGAGCGTGCGCTGGGGCGGGCGGGGCAGGCGGGGGCGATGGATTGCGTCTCGGTCCAGGCGCGGGCGGGGCTGGCCGAGGCCTCGCTCAGGGCGAATGTGAAGCTGGTGATCTCGGGCGGGCAGAACGAGCCGCGCGACGCCATCGCCGGCACTGCCTGGGCGCTGCTCAAGCACCCGGACGCACTGGCGGCGGTGCGGGGGGGGCGTGCAAGCTGGGCGCAGGCCTTCGACGAATACGCCCGCTGGATCGCCCCCATCGGCATGTCGCCGCGCCGGGTGGCGCGGGTCGACACGGTGGAGGGCGTGACCTTCCAGCCCGAGGACCGGGTGTTCCTGATGTTCGGCTCGGCCGGGCGGGACGAGGCATATTTCGACCGTGCCGATGTCTATGACATTTTCCGCGACACCGGCCCGGCGCTGACCTTCGGCGCCGGCCCGCATTTCTGCGCCGGGGCGGCAGCGGCGCGCTGTCTGGTGACCGAGGTGGCGCTGCCGATGCTGTTTCAGCGTCTGCCGGGCCTGGAACTGGCCGGACCCGCGCCCTTTGCCGGCTGGGCCTTTCGGGGCCCTCAGCGGGTGCCGGTGCGCTGGCCGGTCTAGGCGTTTCCGGCGGAAAGGGGGCTGCCGCCCCCTCGGCCCGTGCCGGGCCTCACCCCCGCGCGTATTTCAGGCAAGATGAGGGGGCGCGGGTTTTCAGACCGGTTGGCAAGCCCTGCTCAGCCAGGCGGCGGTTTCCGGGCTGACCAGCGGGGTGAGGGCGGCCTGGACGCGGGCGTGATAGGCGTTGAGCCAGGCGATTTCCTGTGGGTCAAGGATGCCGGGGGCGATCAGGCCAGTGTCGATGGGGCAGAGGGTCAGGGTCTCGAAGGCGAGCATCGGGCGGGGGTCGGTGCCTTCCGGGGCGTCGGTGACGGCGACCAGGTTCTCGATGCGGATGCCCCAGCCGCCGGCGCGGTAATAGCCGGGTTCGTTGGACAGGATCATGCCGGGTTTCAGGGGCAGGGTCGAGGCGCGCGAGAGCCGCACCGGGCCTTCATGCACGCTGAGCGCGGCGCCGACGCCGTGCCCGGTGCCGTGGTCGTAATCCATGCCCATCAGCCACAGCGGGTAGCGCGCGAGCGCATCGAGATGCGCGCCGGCGACGCCCTTGGGGAAGCGGGCGCGGGAGAGCGCGATCATGCCTTTCAGCACGCGGGTCCAGGCGTCGCGTTTCTCGGCCTCGATGTCGGTGGCGGGGCCTACCGGCATAGTGCGGGTGATGTCGGTGGTGCCGTCGGGGTATTGGCCGCCGGAATCGAGCAGGAACAGATCGCCCGGTTCCAGCCGGCGGTTGGTGTCTTCGGTGACGCGGTAATGGTTGATCGCCGCATTGGGGCCGGTGGAGGAGATGGTGTCGAAGCTCAGATCGATCAGTTGCCCGGTGGCGCGGCGGGTCTCTTCCAGCTTCATCGCCATGTCGATTTCGGTCAGGCCCGATGCCAGGCCCGTTTCGGCGACGGTGTCATACCAGCACAGGAATTCGGCCATCGCCGCGCCGTCGCGCAGATGGGCGGCGCGCATGCCCTTGAGTTCGGCCTCGGTCTTGCAGGCTTTCTCCATCAGGCAGGGATCCGGGGCCCTGGCCGGCTGGCGCAGGGCGCGGGCCAGGGCCACGGGAGCGGTGGCGGGGTCGTATTGCACCGGGCCGGGGAGGGCGGCGGCGGCGGGCAGGAAGGCGTCCGTGGGGTGAATGGCCAAGCCGGGGCCGAGGTCCAGCCCGGCGAGTTTTGTCTGGTCAAGGAAAAGATCGACCCTTGCATCGGCGTGCAGGAGCGCGAAGCCCTGCACCACCGGGTTGCGCGGGATATCGGCGCCGCGGATGTTCATCAGCCAGCACAGGCTGTCGGGCAGGGTAATGGCCAGCGCCGCGCGCCCCTGATCGCGCAGGGCTTTGGCGAGGCTGTCGCGCTTGTCCTGCGCCGAGCGGCCTGCCAGCGCCTCGGGGTGGGCGCGGGCCGGGGCGCAGGCGGGCGGCGGCTGGTCCCGCCAGATGGCATCCAGCGGGTTGGCATCGAGCGCGCGCAGCGTGATCCCACTGTCCTTCAGGCCCTTTTCCAGCCGGGCGATTTCGTCCGGCGTGTGCAGCCAGGGGTCATAGCCGATGGGGCCGGTGGCGGCTTGCGCCTGCAGCCAGTCGGCGGGTGTGGTTTCCGGCCAGTCGACCGGGGTGAAGGCGCCCATATCGGCCTGCTGGCGCACCTGCAGCCGGTAGCGGCCATCGACGAAAAGGCCCGCCACCCCC
>SKNG01000203.1 GCA_007120685.1 Paracoccaceae bacterium
CCATCGGGCGGACAAAGGGCAGGGCGGCAAGGCGGGCGCGCTCGGCCGGGGAGAACCCGCCCTCGGGGCCGATCAGGATGGCGGCCGGCCCGGGTTCGGGCGCGCCGGGGGGCGGGGCAGGGCGGGCGCTGCCTTCGGCCAGCGCCTCGTCGCCCCAGTAAAGCGGCCGCCCCGATGGCCAATCGCCCAGCACCGCCGAAAGCGGGCGCAGGTCATCGACGGGGGGGACAAAGGTGCCGCCGCATTGCTCGGCTGCCTCCACCGCATGGGCCTGCAGGCGGTCACGGCGGATGCGTTCGGCATTGGTGAAATCGGTCTGCACCGGGCGGATCCGCGCCGCACCCAGTTCGGTCGCCTTTTCGACGATGAAATCGGTGCGCGCCTTCCTGATCGGCGCGAAGAGCAGCCACAGGTCTGGCGGGTTGCGCTGCGGAGCCGTCTGCGTGCGACATACGGCCTCACCCCCGCGCTTTGTCGCCTGGGTTATCTCGGCCGCCCATTCGCCGCTTTTTCCGTCAAACAGCGCCACTATCGCCCCCGGCCCCAGCCGCATCACGCTGAACAGGTAGCGCGCGGCGTCCGCGCCCAGGCTGACCGGTTGCCCTTCGCCCAGCGTCTGCTCTACATACAGGCGCACGCGCGGGCGCGGGATCGACAGGGAAGGCGGCACGGTCGTCATGCGGAAAACTCTATGACCGGGAACGGACAAAGGCCAGAGCCGGAGGACGAAGCGCCGGGCGCGGACCGGGACACGAACCGGGCTGCGGGGATCGCCGACCGCGTTCAGGGCAACTGGGTCGACACCCACGCGCCCGCCGATATGCAGCCCTATCTGCGCCTCAGCCGCGCCGACCGGCCCATCGGCACCTGGCTTTTGCTGCTGCCCTGCTGGTGGGGGCTGCTGTTGGGCGCGCTGGCCGAGCCCGAACTGCGCGGCTGGCTGACCGCCTGGATCTTCGTGGCCTGCGCCCTGGGCGCCTTCCTGATGCGCGGGGCTGGCTGCACCTGGAACGACATCACCGACCGCGATATCGACGGGCAGGTGGACCGCACCCGCAATCGGCCGCTGGCTGCCGGCCATGTCACCGTGCGCGAGGCGGCAATCTGGATGGGTATACAGGCGCTGGCGGCCTTCTTCATCCTGCTGACATTCAATGCCGCGGCCATTGCGCTGGGCGTGCTGGCGCTGTTGCCGGTGGCGATCTACCCCTTTGCCAAGCGCTTCACCTGGTGGCCGCAGGCGTTTCTGGGCATCGCCTTCAACTGGGGCGCGCTGCTGGCCTGGACGGCGCAGACCGGCAGCCTGGCGCTGCCGGCGGTGTTCCTTTACCTGGCGGGCATATCGTGGACGCTGTTCTATGACACCATCTACGCCCATCAGGACCGCGAGGATGACGCACTGATCGGCGTGAAATCCACCGCCCGGCTGTTCGGCGACAATACGGCCAACTGGCTGCGCGGCTTCCTGGTCGCCTCGGTCCTGCTGATGTCGCTGGCGATCATCTTCGCGCTGGCGCCGCTGGCCGAGCCGCTGGTGATGTCGCTGGCGCTGGCCGGGGCCTGGGCATTCGGCGCGCATCTGAACTGGCAACTGGGCAAGCTGGATATCGACGACGGCGCGCTGTGCCACCGTCTTTTCCTGTCGAACCGCGACGCCGGGCTGATCGTTGTGCTGATTTTCGCCGTCTCTCTGCTCGTCTGATTGCGCCTTCGCGCCGGCGGGGATAGGGCAAGGGCAGCCACGAGGGCCAAGGACGGAACGACGACGCGACATGACAGCACTTGCCAGACTCGCGCCCCTTGCCGGCTTCGGCCTCGCCACGGTTCTGGCGCTGGGCGTGGCATTCGCGCTTTCGGGATGGGTAGAGCGTCACAACCAGCACGCCCTTGCCGAAGCGCTGGGCGCGCAGGAACTGGACTGGGTCTCGCATGAAACCGACGGGCTGCGCGCCAGGCTATGGGGCATGGCGCCGGACGAGACGGCGCGCCTCAGGGCGCTGCGGGTGGCGGGCTCGGTGGTCGCGCCAGGGCGCATAGACGAGGAAATGGTGGTGGCGACCACGGCCTTGGTCCTGGCCCCCGATTTCCGCATCGAGGTGATGCGCAATCTGGACGAGATCTCGGTGATCGGCCTGGTGCCGGCGGAGACCGACGAGGCGGCGCTGCTGGACCGGCTGGCCGGGATCGAGGCCGAAATGACGGTGGCCGAGATGCTGCAAACCGCCGATCACCCGGCGCCCGAGGGCTGGCGCGCGGCGGTGGATTTCACCATCGCGGCGCTGGCGGTGATGCCGGTCTCGCAACTGTCGGTCACGCCCCGGCGGGTAGAGGTGCATGCGCTGGTCGCCGATCCGGACCAGCGCGACACGCTGGCGGGGCGCCTGCGCGACCTGGCCCCGGCCGGTCTGCGGCTGGAACTGGACCTGGTGGCGCCGCGCCCGGTCATCGCCCCCTATGCGCTGCTCTTCGAGATCGACGCCGAGGGCCCGCGCCTGAACGCCTGCGCGGCCGAGACCGAGGGCGCGC
>SKNG01000110.1 GCA_007120685.1 Paracoccaceae bacterium
AGCGGGTTCTTGATCTCATGGGCCAGCATCGCCGCCATGCCGGTGGCCGATTTCGCCGCCGCCTTGATCGCCTGCGCGCGGCCCAGCCGGCCCGCCACCTCGCGCGGGGCGACCAGCATCAGAAGCGTCTGTCCGGCGTCATCGACCGGGGCAAGCTGCAGGTTGCAGACCACCGGCGCGCGTTCGCCCGTAGTGACATCGGCATCGTTGATGAAGATCGGCGCGCGGTTGGCACGGGTGCGGGTCACGGCATCTTCCATCGGCGCGTCGATCGACAGCCGGTCGAACACCGGCTCGCCCCGCAGCCCGCTGCGCGAGACCGACATGAACAGTTCAGCCGCCGGGTTGCAGTCGACGATCACCTCGCGCCCTTCGTCCAGGGTCAGCAGGAAGGCGGGCACCGGCAGGGCCGACCAGATCGTCCCCGGCTCCCACCATTTGGGCGGCACGCTCATGCCGCGCACTCCTGCGGAGCCAGCGCGTCGGGCAGCAGCGCCAGGGTCTCGCGCGGGTCGGTGGTGCGCATCAGCCGTGCACGCAGGGCCGGATCGCCGCCGGCGGCATCGACATACCAGCCCAGATGCTTGCGCGCCACGCGCAGGCCCAGGTCACGGCCATAGAAGCCCAGCATCGCGTCATAGTGGTCGGCCACCAGATCGGCCAGCGCCGCGCCTTTGGGCACCCGTGGCGTCGGCGCGGCGTAAAGCGCGGCGCCAATCTGCGCGGGCAGCCAGGGCCGGCCCTGCGCCGCGCGCCCCACCATCACCCCCGCCGCGCCAGATGCCGCCAGCGCCGCGCGCGCGGCGTCCGGCCCGGTGATGTCGCCATTGGCGATCACCGGCACCGGCACCGCATCGACCACCCGCCCGATGGCCCGCCAGTCGGCCCTGCCGGTATAGAACTGCGCCCTTGTGCGGCCATGCACCGTGATCATCCGCACACCCGCCGTCACCGCCCGCCGCGCCAGAAGCGATGCGTTCAGGCTGTCCGAGTCCCAGCCCAGCCGCATCTTCAGGCTGACCGGCACGCGCACCGCCCGCACCACCGCCTCAATCAGCCCCAGAGCATGGTCCAGGTCCCGCATCAGGGCCGAGCCGGACAGCCCACCCACCACCTTCTTTGCCGGGCAGCCCATGTTGATGTCGATCATCGGCGCGCCCTCGCCCTCGGCGATGCGCGCGGCCTCGGCCATGGCGCCGGCCTCGCGCCCGGCCAGTTGCACCGATGTGGCGGTATCGCCCGCCGCCAGCCGGGCGCGCGCACGCGTCGAGGCGCGGCGGGTGACCATCTCGCCCGAGGCGATCATTTCAGACACCAGCAGCCCGGCGCCGAACCGCGCCACCATCTGCCGGAACGGCAGGTCGGTGATGCCCGACATGGGCGCCAGCAGCACCGGCGGGTCGATGGGAAGCGGAAAGCCGTCTGCACGCATGAGTTGCAAGCCTTGCGCCGAGATAGCGCGTCATGCCCGGTATCTAGCGCGCCCGTCGCCCGGTGGCAAAGCAGGAGGCCGATCACGTTGCGCAGGATTTCACCATTTGCCTAATTTGTAGTCGTTTTCGCGCATATTCCGTGCAGAATTAAAACCGCCCTGGCCCGGGCTGACCGGCGCCCCTTGGCGGGCCGCTTGCCGCACCCAGGGCTTTGACCTAAGCAGACGGCATGAAACCGGACACCGCCGTGATCCTCGTCGCCGCCGGAACGGGCAGCCGCATGGGCGGCGGCCTGCCAAAACAATGGCGCCAGTTGGCCGGCCAGCCGGTGCTGGCGCATACGGCGGCAGCCTTCCGCGCCGCCGGGCTGCACCGGCTGATCGTCGCCATCCGGCCCGAGGATGCACCGCGTGCCGAAACCCTGGACCTGCCCTGGGTAGCGGGGGGCGCAACGCGCGCGGATTCGGTCCTGGCCGCGCTGCAGGCGCTGGAGGCCGATCCGCCCGCCCGCGTCCTGATCCATGACGGCGCCCGCCCGCTGGTGCCGCTGGCGGTGATCGCCCGGGTGCTGGCGGCGCTGGACCACCACACGGGTGCCGCCCCGGCGCTGGCCGTGACCGACGCGCTGTGGCGGGCCGAGGGCGGGCAAGTGCGCGCCAGCCAGCCGCGCGATGGGCTGTGGCGCGCTCAGACCCCGCAGGGTTTCGCCTTTCCCGCCATCCTTGCCGCGCATCGCGCGCATCCGGGCGGGGCGGCGGATGATGTGGAAGTAGCACTGGCTGCCGGGCTGGATGTGGCCGTCGTGGAGGGCGCGGAAGACAACATCAAGCTCACCCACCCGCCGGATTTTCAGCGCGCCGAAACCCTGCTTGCCGAACGTCAGACATTCGCTGAAAAAAGCCAGACATTCAAAGGTCAGACAATGGATATCCGCACCGGCAACGGCTTCGACGTGCATCGCTTCGGCCCCGGCGACCGGCTGTGGCTCTGCGGGGTGGAGATCGCGCATGAGCGCGGGCTGCAGGGCCATTCGGATGCCGATGTCGGCATGCATGCGCTGACCGATGCGATCTATGGCGCGCTGGCCGAGGGCGATATCGGCCGCCACTTCCCCCCGTCAGACCCGCAATGGAAAGGCGCGGCCAGCCATATCTTCCTGCGCCATGCCATTGATCTGGCGCGCGAAAAGGGGTTCACCCTGACCCATGCCGATGTCACGCTGATCTGCGAGCGGCCAAAGATCGGCCCTCATGCCGGGGCCATGCAGGCGGCGCTGGCGGGGATCCTGGGTGCCGAACCCGGGCGGGTGTCGGTGAAGGCCACCACCTCGGAACGGCTGGGCTTCACCGGGCGCGAGGAAGGCATCGCGGCGCTGGCCACGGCGACGCTGGTGCGGCCATGACATGGTCCCGGTTCATCGCCACCTGGTTCGGCGCGGGGCTGTTGCGCCCGGCGCCCGGCACCTGGGGCTCGCTCGCCGCCCTGCCCTTTGCCTGGGGGCTGCACCTGCTGGGCGGCTTTGCGGCGCTGGCATTGGCGACACTGGCGGTGTTCCTGCTGGGCTGGTGGGTCTCGGTGATCGAGACACGGGGGCGCGACGACCCGGATCCGTCCGAGATCGTCATCGACGAGGTGGCGGGCATGTGGCTGGCGCTCTGGCCGGTTTCACTGGGCGCGGCCTGGATGGGGCTGGATGTGCTGCGGCTCTGGCCGGGCTGGGTGGCGGCCTTCCTGGCCTTCCGGCTGTTCGACGTTTGGAAGCCGGGGCCAGTGGGCTGGGCCGACCGGTTGCACACGCCGCTGGGGTTGATGCTGGACGATATCCTGGCGGGGCTGATGGCGGCCGTGGTGGTGGTGGCGCTGGCGGCGCTGGCGCATGGGGTGCTGATGTAGGGGGCTGGCGATGCGCGGGCTGAAACGACGAATCCTCACCCGGGCACGGGCGCGCGGGCTGCGGCTGGCCACCGCTGAAAGCTGCACCGGCGGGATGGTTGCCGCGGCGCTGACCGACCTGCCAGGGTCATCGGAAATGTTCAGCGGCGGGTTCGTGACCTATTCCAACGCCTTGAAACGCGATCTTCTGAATGTGGACGAGGCCCTGATCGCCACCCATGGCGCGGTCTCGGAACCCGTGGCGCAGGCAATGGCCGAGGGCGCCCGCGCCGGCACCGGCGCCGATATAGCCGTTGCCATCACCGGCATCGCCGGCCCCGGCGGCTCGGAATACAAGCCCGAAGGGCGGGTCTGCTTCGGCCTCGCCAGTGCCGGCATCACCCACACCGAGACGGTGGATTTCGGCGCCCTGGGCCGCGCCCGGCTACGCCGCGCCGCGCGCGACCATGCGCTGGGGCTGATCCTGCACGCGCTGGCCTGAGCCGGGCGCGCCCAAGTGCCTTTCTTCAAGGCACTTGCAACGGCCTTTCTTCAAGGCCGTTTTTCCCAGGGACGCCTCAGCGCATCCGCAGCGCGCCGTCGATGCGCACGCATTCCGCGTTCAGATAGCCGCTCTCGATCATGAACCGCGCCAGCTTGCCGTATTCCTCGGGCCGGCCCAGCCGCTTGGGAAAGGTCACATCCGCCGCCAACGCGCTGCGCGCCTCTTCCGACAGCGTCATCAGCATCGGCGTCAGGAAGATCCCCGGCGCAATCGTGTTTACCCTGATCCCCAGGCTGGCCAGGTCCCGCGCCACCGGCAGCGCCATGCCCACCACCCCAGCCTTTGACGCCGTATAGGCCGCCTGGCCCTTCTGCCCGTCAAAGGCCGCGATCGAGGCGGTGTTGACGATCGCCCCGCGCTCGCCATCCGCATCCGCCTCGTTGCCGGCCATGACCTCGGACACCAGCCGGATGCAGTTGAACGTGCCCACCAGATTCACGTCGATGGTGCGGCGGTAGGCGTCCAGCGGGTGCGCCCCGTCGCGCCCCACGGTCTTGATCGCATAGGCGATACCCGCACAGTTGACCAGCGCGTTGACCTTGCCCATCGCGCCCAGCGCCACCTCGATCCCCGCCTTGACCGAGGCCTCGTCGGTGACATCGACCTCGGCAAAATGCGCGCCGATTTCGGCGGCCAGCTCCTCGCCCTTCGCACGGTCGCGGTCAAACAGCGTCACCGTCGCCCCGCCCGCGGCCAGTTCGCGCGCCGTCGCCGCCCCCAGCCCGGACGCCCCGCCGGTGACAATCGCTGCCGTTTCCCTGATATCCATATTGCCGTGCTCCTCCTCTTTCGCGGCGCGGCCCCAAAAACCCGGCACTTGCCGCGCTGCAATCCCGCTACGGTTTTCGCCCGGCCGTGCGCGGGCTGTCCAGTATCGATCTGCTTTGTTTCCTGGGAAAGTAAAATGACGCAGCGTCATCGCCGCGCCTGGCGAAGGGCTCTGCCAGAGGCCGTCGGGAGGCTCGAAAACGCGCTGTGTCGGAGACATGGAGCGGGTAGCGGGAATCGAACCCGCACGACCAGCTTGGAAGGCTGGGGCGCTACCATTACACCATACCCGCGCCAGCACCTGAGATAAAGCCTCGCGGGGCCCGCCGCAAGGCCCGAGCGCGCTTACCGCTTCCGATCGGCCTTGCCGAACTCGCTTTCCAGAAGCGCGCGCAGCCTGCGCGCGGCGCCGCGGGCGGCTGCCTCGACATCGGCGTCGTGATGGGTGGCGGCCAGCGGGTCGCGGCCCTGCGGGCGCGCTTCTATCATGCAGCGGATATCGTCGCCGCCGCCCTTATGGGCATTCTCGTCCTGCAGATGCACCTCGGCCCGGGTCAGCCGCGACAGGGTATGCCCCAGACCCTGCTCCACGATGGCGCGCACCGCCTCCTTCAGGCGTTCGTCACCCTGGATGTGGCGGTCGGTGTTGATCTTGATCTGCATGGGTTCCTCCGTCTTGCGGAACCCTTCCCTATCACCTGCGGCGGCAGAGGGAAGAGGCCTGCCGCCGCCCCGACGCCGCAGACGAGGCGCTGCAGATGCTGCGTTACAGATACTGACGCTCGTCCAGCGCCCGCGCGATCTCGGCGCGCACCAGCTTGCGCACCTGAAGGGTGATGCGCTCGCCCAGTTGCCCGCGCAACTGTTCCCGCACCAGCTGGGCGACAAGGGCGCGCAGCATCTCTTCGTCGATCAGCGTCTCGACGATACCATCCGCCGCCTCCTGCGCCTGCCCCGTGGCTGGTGTTGGCTGGCTTTCCGGCTCCGCTTCCGGCGCGGGGTCAGGGTCTGCCGCCATCTGATGCGACACCGCTTCCTTTGGCGGCGCGGCGGCCTGAGGGGCCGGGGTGGCTTCGGTGCGCGGGCCTTCGGGAACCAGTTCCGCCTCTTCCGGCTCTGCCACCGGCACGTTTTGCCCCAACACGCTCTGCCCCAAACGCTGCGTTCCCTGCCCGGCATCGTTCGGGCGCCCATCTTCGGCCGTCGCAGCGCCGCCACGCTGCGCGCCATCACCCGCCGGTTCGCCCGTCCTGTCTTCCCCCTGCGGCCCGGGCGCCCGCTCGGGCGCCGCGCGGCGAAAGAGGGGCGGCGGGCGGTTCGCACCACGGTCGCGCAACGGCGCGCCGGCCGCGGCAATCTCCAACTCGTCGAGCGTTTCCTGCAAGCGCGCGAGTTCCCGCGCCCGCGCATCTGGTGCGGGTGCCGCGGGTATCGCTGCCTGCTGGGCCGTCTGCGGGTTCGCTGGCTGCGGCGCCGGTTCCGCCGCTATGGGCCGATCAGCCGGGGGCGCTGCCTCGCCTGGCGGGACCGTATCTGACCTGTTCTTCAAGCCGAGCTCTGGCCCGAGCCCTGGCCCGGGCTCTGCCCCGGCAGTGATTTCCGACCCAGTCTCATGCGCAGGTTCAGACCGAGGTTCAGGCCCAGGTTCTACCCCTGTCTCTGGCTCGGCATCCGGTTCAATCCCTGGCGCCGCCTCTACCCGGTGCGCCGGGGTCAGCACCAGCAGCTTACCCGGCGCGGGCCGCGCGCTTTCCTGCGCAACCAGCCGCCTGACCGAAGTCAGCACGTCCTCAATCTCGCGCGAACTCATCTCGCGGTTGCTTGTCGCATCCGACATGCCTGCCTGCCCTTTTCGATACGTCCGGTCTGCTTGTCCGGCCCGCGGGTTCTTCCAGCGGTGTTCTGTTTACGCAGGCCAAAGGATACAGGCGCACGCGCATTGAAACAACCGCCTTGTACGAAACTGCCGCCTCAGCCTCGCCAGACGGTTAACGCCAGTGATTTTTTCCGGGCGCCGGGATGCGGCGGTCGGGGCGCAATTCGTCGGCAACGCAGCCGCTTCGGCCGTTCAGGGCAGCGGGTTCAGGGCCCCAGGTTCAGGGCCCCAGGTTCAGGCCGCCCGATCCTGCCGTCGCGCCGCTGCCGTGACGCCCCATGATCCGGTCCAGACGGTCGCCCTGTTCGGACCGCCCGCGGCTGGCCTGTGGGCGGCGGAACCCGGCGGCATAGGCTTCGACATCATAGGTGGGAATGCCCAGGTTCAGTGCCTCGACGGTCATCTGGCCGGTGGCCTGCAGCAGCGCATAGGCGGCCAGTTGGACCCCGGCCGAGGCCGCGATGCGGGCCGAGCGGGCGTCCAGCAGTTCCTGCTCGGCATTGAGCACATCGAGCGTGGTGCGCGCGCCCAGTTCGGCCTCGGCGCGCACTGCGTCATAGGCAGTCTGCGCCGCCTCGATCTGCAGGGCGCTGGCCGCCAGCCGGGCGCGGGCGACCTCCAGTTGTGCCCAGTTCGTCCCTACCGCCTGCAGCACGCTGGCAACCTGCTGGTTCAGGCTCGCGCGCTCTGCCTCGCGCCGGGCCACCGCCTGGCGCTCGGACGAATTCAGCCGCCCGCCGTCGTATAACGGCACCGCCCAGGTGATCGAGCCCGAGACATCGCGCACCGTGCGCCCGCGCTCGCCCACCATCCCCGCGCTGACCTCACCGGTGACCGAGCCCAGCCGGCCAGCCCGGGCCGATTCGACCATCAGATCGGCCGCGGTGACCTGATGCTGGGCTTGCAGGATCGCCGGGTGCTGGCGCCTTGCCTGTGCCTGCGCCGCGCTCAGCGAGGCCGGCAGCCGCGGCAGCCGTGGCGGCTGGCGCAGGTTTTCGGGATAGATCCCCACCGCCAGGCGGAAATCCTCGCGCGCGACGGCCAGATCGCCCTCGGCGGCGGCCAGCGCCGATTGCGCCGCAGCCAGCCGCGCCTCGGCGATGGCGACATCGGTGCGGGTTGAATCGCCCAGTTCGAATCGCTGGCGCGCGGCGTCCAGTTCCTGCTGGATCAGCGCCATGTTGGCCCGGCGCAGCGCCACCGTGTCACGCTCGCTGATGACATTCAGATAGGCCTGGACCGCCTGCAGCAGTACCCGCTGTTCGATCACGATCAACCCGGCGCGGGCCGAAAACACCTGCTCGCGCGCAAAATCGATCGCCAGCCGGCCGCGGCCGAAATCGACCAGCGTGATCTCGGCCGCCAGCGAGAAGTTCAACCGCGCGGAAGAATTGGTCACAGTGGGCAGGCCCGGCGTTTCGATGCGCTGCTCGCTGGCACTGGCCCGAGAGATGAAGTTCACGATCGGCAGCAGCCGCGACTGGGCCTGGAACAGATCCTCGTCGGCGGCGCGCAACAGGGCGCGGTTCTGTTCCAGCAGGTCGGAATTGCGATAGGCCGCAACCAGGGTGTCGGCCAGTGTCTGCGCCGTCGCGCGCGGAGCGGGCATCAGGGCCAGAAGGACCAGCGCCAGTGTAACCTTGCCAAGCCAGCCCATTCCCTGGTTCCCTTCTTCACCCTTTGCCCCGGCCTTGTGGCAACCGGGCGCGGCCCTGCCCGTGCTAGAACACGAAACTGCGCGGCTGCGCGAAGTCTTCCAGCACCGGGGCGGTTGCGTTGAACAGGTCCCGCCAGTGCATCACCGTGCCGCGTTTGACTCCCAGTCGCACCGTGCCGTGCACGCCACCCTCGACGAACAGCGCCACTGCGCGCCCATCGTCCTTCAACTGCGCGGTCAGCGTCTCGGGGAACCGTTCGATCCCGCCCTGGATCATCACCGCGTCATAGGGCCCATGTTCTGGTGCCCCCTCAGCCAGATCGGCGTGCACCACCAGGATGTTGCTGCTGCCCACATCGACATGCGCCGTCTCGGCCTCGCGGGCCAGGGCTTCGTCGGCTTCCACGGCGACCACCGCCTGTGTCAGCCGCGCGAGGATGGCGCTGGAATATCCCGGGCCCGGCGCGATATCGAGCACCAGTTCATCGCCCTTCAAATTCAGCGCATCCAGCATCTTGGCAAAGATGCGCGGATCAAGCAGCACACGGCCGGGCGCCACGGGCAGGTTCTCGCCGGCATATGCGGCCTCGGCCAGATCGCCGGGCACGAAACGCTCGCGCGGCACCGTCAGCATGGCGCTGATGATGGGAAACTTGGTCACGTCAGAGGGCCGCACCTGAGTATCGACCATCGTAAGGCGGCGCGCGGGAAAATCGGGCATCGGGGCCTTTGTCCGTGGTGTCTCGGCATTGGTCATGCCACAGTTTCTTTCCCGATGGCAAGTGCGCGCCAGCGCCGGCGCCGGCGGGAATTCTGTATCTGTGACCAGGGGGGCACAACCGGCTCGTCAGAAGCCCGGCGCCCGGAACGAAAAGGAACGCAAGGACATGCTCAAGGAATTCGGAGACTTCATTGCCCGGGGCAATGTGATGGATCTGGCGGTGGGGATCATCATTGGTGCCGCCTTCACGGCGATCGTGGCATCACTGGTGGATGATCTGGTCAACCCGCTGATCGGACTTTTCATCGGCGGGGTCGATTTCGGCGGCATCAGCTTTGGGCTGGGCGACGCGCAATTCATGATCGGCAATTTCATCAATGCCGTCATCAAGTTCCTGATCATCGCCTGGGTGGTGTTCCTGCTGGTGCGCTCGGTGAACAGGCTGCGCGACCGGCTGGCGCCGAAAGAGGAACCCGCCCCCGAAGCACCCGCAGGCCCCAGCCAGGAACAGCTTCTGGCCGAGATCCGCGACCTGTTGAAGACGCGGTCGTGACGGTGACGTGACGGCGCCAAGAAGAAAGGGCAGCCGTGCGGCTGCCCTTTCGGTCTCTCGCCTGCCGGCCGCTACAGTGGCGGGCCGGACATGGCGCCGGCTCAGGCCAGCGACAGGTTGGTCGCCGACTCGCGGCCGTCACGGCTGGTTTCCAGGTCGAAGGTGACCTTCTGACCGTCGTCCAGGCCGCGCAACCCGGCGCGCTCCAGCGCGGTGATGTGGACGAACACGTCCTTCGAGCCGCCATCGGGCTGGATGAAGCCATAACCCTTGGTGCTGTTGAACCATTTCACGGTGCCATTGGCCATCGTGTGTCTCCTTGCAGAACGCTGCCCGCGGAAGTGCGGCAGCCTGGCGCAGTCAAGTCAGAATCGAGTGCGCCGTGTCGTGTG